>CAZITK010000150.1:0-4870 GCA_964542145.1 uncultured Brevundimonas sp. | reverse complement strand
CTGCGCGCCTTCGAGCCCGAGGCCGTCCACGTCGCCACCGAAGGCCCCATCGGCATCGCCATGCGGCGCATTTGCGTGGAGTGGAAGCTGCCCTTCACCACCAGCTATCACACCAAATTCCCGGAATATGTCTCGGCGCGGTTCCCGATCCCGGTCGGGGTTGGCTACGCCTATATGAAGTGGTTCCACAAGCCGTCGGGCCGGCTGATGGTGGCCACGCCCACCATGCGTGACGAGCTGACCGCCCATGGATTCCGCAACGTCTCGCCCTGGTCGCGAGGGGTGGACACCGAGATGTTCCGTCCAGACCTTGAGCCCATCTACGAAGAACTGGGCGGCAAGGACTGGCCCCGGCCCTTCTTTCTCAACGTCGGCCGGGTGGCGGTGGAGAAGAACATCGAGGCCTTCCTCGAGACCGACCTGCCGGGGACCAAGATCATCGTCGGCGACGGCCCGGCGCGTGAGGAGCTTCAGGAAAAATATCCCGAGGCCAAATTCCTGGGGGCCAGGTTCGGCGAGGAGCTGGCGCGCTGTTTCGCCGACGCCGACGTCTTCGTCTTCCCGTCGTGGACCGACACGTTCGGCCTGGTGATCCTGGAAGCCATGGCCACCGGCACGCCGGTCGCGGCCTATCCCGCCCACGGGCCGATCGACATCATCCCCCGCTCGAACGCCGGCGCCATCGACGATGACCTGCGAGCCGCCGCGCTGAAATGCCTGGAGCTGGATCGCAAGACGGTCCGCGCCTATGCTGAGACCTTCAGCTGGCGCGCCTCGGCCGAGGAATTCGTGCGCAACCTGCACGTCTATCCTGAGCCCGAGAAGACCCGCTTCTGGCGCCGCCTGCGCCGCCTGGCGCGGGTCCGCAACCGCGCGGCCTAGCGCGCTGCCATCGCTGTCTCCACCGCCTGACGCTGCAAGGCGAACAGCTCGGCACAACCGGCCTCGGCCAGGCTGAACAGTTGGTCGAACTCGGCGCGGGAGAAGCCGCGCTTCTCGCCGGTGGCCTGGATCTCAACGATGGTCCCCGCGCCGGTCAGGACGAAGTTTGAATCCGCCTCGGCGGTGGAATCCTCCTCATAGTCGAGGTCCAGCACCGGGGTGTCGGCGAACACGCCGCAGCTGACGGCCGCCACCTGATCCAGCACCGGATCTGACTTGAGCACGCCCTCGACCTTGAGGCAGCCGAGCGCCGAAGCCATGGCCACCCAGGCTCCGGTGATGGCGGCCGTGCGGGTGCCGCCGTCGGCCTGGATCACGTCGCAGTCCAGCACGACCTGCCGTTCGCCCAGCGCATGGAGATCGACCACGGCGCGCAAGGATCGGCCGATCAGGCGCTGAATCTCCTGAGTGCGGCCGGACTGCTTGCCCTGGGCCGCCTCGCGCCGACCCCGCGTGTGCGTTGCACGGGGCAGCATGCCATACTCCGCCGTGACCCACCCGCGACCCTTGTTTCGCATCCAACCCGGCACGTTCTCCTCAACCGAGGCGGTGACCAGGACGCGGGTGTGCCCGAACGAGACCAGACATGACCCTTCGGCATAACGGTTCACGCCGGTCTCGAGCGCTACAGAGCGGAGCTGGTCGGGGCGGCGGGCGGAAGGTCGCATGGCGGACTCGTACGGTATTGGAAGCGTGTCGGGCGCGGCTTATCCTAAAGCCATGGCCATGTCCCCCGCTTCATCGCCCATAGCGCCCGAGACGGGGTTGGCGGGGCTGGATGCTCGCGCCCGCGATATCTTCCGCCGGATCGTCGAGACCTACCTGGAGACGGGTGAGCCGGTCGGCTCGCGCACCCTTTCGCAGGCGGGGGTTTCGCTGTCGCCCGCCTCGATCCGCAATACGATGCAGGACCTCACCCTGGCGGGATTGCTGATGGCGCCTCACACCTCGGCGGGCCGGGCGCCGACCCACGCGGGCCTGCGCCTATTTGTCGACGGCATCTTGGAGATCGGTGACGTCAGCGACACCGAAAAACGCGAGATCGACGCGCGGCTTGTGGGACGCGGCGGTCTCCGGTTCGAAGACGCGCTGGACGAGGCGACCAATCTGCTGTCGGGCTTGGCCGGTGGGGCGGGGGTGGTCTCGACGCCGGTTCGCGACGCTGGGGTCAAGCACGTGGAGTTCGTGTCGCTCTCACCCGAACAGGCCTTGGCGGTGTTGGTTGCCGACGATGGCACGGTGGAGAACCGCCTGATGCCGCTCGCGCCGGGCGTCACCCCCTCGACGCTCCAGGAGGCCTCGAATTTCCTGAATAGCCGCCTGAAGGGCCGGTCTCTAGCCGAGGCGCGCAGTGAGATGCGAGTCGAGTTGGACGCGGCTCGCGCCGCACTCGACGACACCGCCGCACGCCTGGTCGAGGATGGGCTGGCCGCCTGGTCCGGCGGGCCCGAGCGAGACCGGGCCCTGATCGTCCGCGGCCGGGCCAATCTGCTCCAGGACCGGGAGGCGCTGGCCGATCTGGAGCGGGTGCGGGTCCTGTTCGACGATCTGGAGCAAAAGGAACAGCTTATCGGCCTCCTGGACGGGGTCGATGCTGGCGAGGGGGTGAAGATCTTCATCGGCGCCGAGACGCGGTTGTTTTCGCTTTCGGGTTCCGCCGTGATCGCGGCGCCCTATATGAGCGGCCGACAACAACGGGTTCTGGGCGCCATCGGCGTCATCGGACCCGCCCGTCTGAACTACGCCCGTGTCATTCCGTTGGTGGATTATACCGCCCGGGTGCTGGGCCGCATGCTGGATCGATGAGACGTGACCGACCCCAAGACTCCTGATCTTGATACCCTGACCGACGAACAACTGGCCGAGGACATCGCCCAGGCCGAGGTCGACGGCGCCGCCTGGAGCGCCGAAAACGACACCGGCTCGGAGCCCGGTGCGGCCGAGGATGTCGCCGCCGCCATCGAGCGGGTGGCCGCGGAGCGCGACGAGTGGAAGGACCGGGCCTTGCGCGCCGTCGCGGAAGCCGACAACACCAAACGCCGGGCCGAGCGCGAGATGAACGACGCCCGCGCCTATGCCATTCAGCGCTTCTCGCGCGACCTTCTGGGCGTGGCCGACAACCTCCAGCGCGCTCTGCAAGCGGCGCCCAAGGACGCCGACACCCAGGCCGCCGGCCTGATCTCGGGCCTGGAACTGACCGAGAAGTCCTTATTGCAGGCCTTCGAGGCCAATGGGTTGAAGCGCGTCGCACCCCAGGCCGGCGAGGCTTTCGACCCCCACCTGCATCAGGCGATGATGGAACAGCCACACCCGACCGTTCCCGCCGGCGCCGTCATCCAGACGCTCCAGACCGGTTATGAGCTGTTCGGGCGCGTCGTGCGCGCGGCCATGGTTGTCGTGGCCGCCAAGGGCTCGGGCGGGCAGGGAGGCTATGCGTCGTCCGACGCCGCCGGCGCCAGCCTGGACCAGAGGGCCTGATATTCGCCGTTAACCGGGAGACTCCCATGGCGTCCGACACCCTGGCCGCGTCGGGGCGCGCGCAGCGCCTGGCGGTGCTGATCGAGGCCGGAAACGTCTTCGAAGATTGCCGAGCCCTGGTCACAGAGATCGCCGCCTGGGGCGAGGCCTCGGCCCGGCGCATCTAAGGCGATTTCGCGGGCGCGCAGATCGCGGGCTGGACCAAGGTGCTGGCGCGCTTCGCTTGTAGTTGCTTGGGCGCGTTCGATAACACCGGACGGCGCAGGTCTTGATCAGAGCAATCAGTTGGCGCGACGGCCCCTCGTCTGGCCTCCCGGGTCAGCCCGGGGGGTGACGGCCGGGAGTGGGTCAGACGTGCGGGCTGACCAGACCCAGCGGCAGGGCCGTGACGTTCTTCACGCCCCGGGTGACGATGTGGCTCTCGCAGTCCGAGACGATACCGAGGCTCAGGAGCTTGTCCCTGAGGAAGAGGTCGAAAGCGTGCATGTCGCGGGTGATGATGCGCAGCGCATAGTCCTCCCGCCCTGTGATGGTTGCGCACTGGACCACCTCGGGCCAGGCCAGCACCGCCTGTTCAAAGCGGTCCAGGTTCTCGCGCGAGGGCAGGTTCAGCTTGACGATGGCGTAGACCTCGAAATCCAGGCCCAGCTTCTCGGCATCCAGCAGGGTGACCCGCCGCACGATCAGGCCCGTGTCCTCCAACCGCTTGATCCGCCGCCAGCAGGGCGAGGCCGACAGACCCACGCGTTCGGCGACATCAGCCACCGAGAGACCGGCGTCCTGTTGCAGGATGTCGAGAATGCGCGCGTCGATGGGATCGAGATCCGCTGCCAATGTGTTTCCTCTATTCGCCATTCGTCGCAATAAAATACCCTCAGAGGGGTGGGTGCAAGGCGGACCTTTGGCAAGCACCTGCATTTGCGCCGTGCTAAGTCGATGCCTAGGAAACGTCGCGAAGAGACCTCGAAGGGCCCCGCATGACCAAGACCAAGACCGACGCCGCTCCAGCGGGCCGCGCCAATCGCCAGCCCCTGTCGCTCCGGGTTCCCGAACCTCCGACACGGCCCGGCGACAGGCCCGACTTCAGCCATCTGAAGCTGGACGAACCCGGCATGGTGGATCGTCCCGAGGCCTCGACCGCCCCGGCCGACATGCGCGACCACGCCTTTCGCCTGATCCGCGTACTGGACGACGAGGGCCGGGCGGTCGGGCCCTGGGATCCCAAGCTGGATCCCGAAACCCTGCGCCGGGGCCTCAAGGCCATGGTCCTGACCCGCGCCTTCGACGACCGCATGCACCGCGCCCACCGCCAGGAAAAGACCAGCTTCTACATGAAGTGCACCGGCGAGGAGGCCATCGCGGTGGCCCAAGGCATGCTGCTCAGCCGCGAGGACATGGGCTTTCCCACCTATCGCCAGCAGGGGCTTCTGATCGCGCGCGGCTATCCGCT
>CAZITK010000149.1:0-4932 GCA_964542145.1 uncultured Brevundimonas sp. | reverse complement strand
TTTCCATAGACCGAACAGCGGTGCAGCGGCCCGTCCCAACCCGCCTGGCGGCAGGCCGCACGGTGGAACTGGAACTGGTAGATGTGGGCCAGGAAATAACGGGTGTAGGGCGTGTTTCCCGGGATGTGGTACTTGGCGCCGGGGTCGAAGGCGTTCTCGGGGCGCGGCCCCGGCGGGACCAGGCCCTGATAGCGCAGCATGGCGGCGCTCCAGGCGTCGTTGTAGTTCTCAGGCGTGGTCTCGCCCGACAGCACCCCCCAGCGCCAGCGATCGACCATCAGG
This sequence comes from uncultured Brevundimonas sp., assembly GCA_964542145.1. GTDB lineage: Bacteria > Pseudomonadota > Alphaproteobacteria > Caulobacterales > Caulobacteraceae > Brevundimonas. The sequence continues at coordinate 4,650 of CAZITK010000149.1, read as the reverse complement.
CCGAACGGCAGGAACGCGATCTTGTCCAGCGCCGTCTTCAGCAGGAACGGGATGTCCTCGTCGTCGCCCGGGATCGTATCCAGCAGACCGATCTGGTTCAGATAGGTCGGGGTCTGGGCAGACAGGGCCGCGAAGTCGCCGATCGCCTCGTGGAAGCCGTCGTTGGCGCCGTTCCTGAAGAGGAAGGGCTGCTGGTTGTAGGCCCGCTGATAGTAGTTGTGCCCAAGTTCATGGTGCATGGTCTGGAAGTCTTCGGCGTTGACCCGTGTGCACATCTTGATGCGCAGATCCTCGACATTGTCGATGTTCCAGGCCGAGGCGTGGCAGACCACCTCGCGCCCTTCAGGGCGCACGATCTGCGCTCGCTCCCAGAAGGTCTCGGGCAGGGGCGCCAGACCCATGGAGGTGTAGAACCGCTCCGACGTCCGGGCGATCTGTTCGGGCGTATAGTCGGCCTGGACCAGCAGATCGGTCAGGTCGTAGCTGGAATCCGGCAGATTGGCCGGAGCCACCACGTCATAGATGTTGCCCCACTGCTGGGACCACATATTGCCCAAGAGGTCGGCGCGGATCGGGCCGATCGCCGGCTGGACCGCGTCGCCGTACTGCTCGTTGAGTTGGGCGCGGACATAGCAGTGCAGGTTCTCGTAGAACGGTTTGACCTGCTCCCACAGCCGATCGGTCTCGGCGGCGAAGGCGTCAGGGTCCATGTCATAGCCCGAGCGCCACATGGCCCCGGTGTCAGGATAGCCCAATTCGCGCGCGCCCTCGTTGGCGATCTCGACCATGCGGGCGTAGTCGTCCTTCATCACCGGCGAGATAGTGCGCCAGCCCTCATAGACCGCCTTGGTCACGGCCGGGTCGCGTGAGTCGGCGATGATCTCCTCGGCCTGTTGCAGGGTGATCTGCTGGCCCTGGTGCTCAAACCGGCCGGTGGCGTAGGTCGAGTCCAGCCGGGTGGTGATCTCGGCCAGCTCGCCAGCCGCGCCGGGACGGTTCGGGGCCGGCAGGACGATGGACTGGCGCATCAGGTTCAGCTTGCGCCGCACGTCGTCGGGGACCTGGACGTCATTGAAACGTGCCGCCTCATTGGCCAGGGCCACCTGAAGCTCGGTGTATTCGGCATTGGCGCGAGCCTCCAGCCACATGGTGTCGAAGGTGATGTGGGTGGCCCGCACCCAGGCGACGCGGCCGACATATTCCGACAGGGCGAGCAGCTTCTCCTCCGCCTCGGCGACGAAGGCCGCGGCCCCCTCGGGCGTGCCCGGATGCTGGGTGACCGTGGTTCCGGGAGCCAGGGCGGCGGGCTGTGCCTGGACGGCGGACAGCGCCGCGCCGGCGCCGGCGATCAGCAGGACGGAGGCCGCGGCGGCCGTCAGAAGCGAGCGTTTCATGGGCGTCTTCCTGGGATTGGGCGGCGCTCGGCCGTCTCATTGCCGAAGGGAGTGCGCCTGGCCGGCGAAACCGTCAAGCGCCGGCTCGACCGCTCAGCCCAGGACGCAGGCGTCCAGGCGCTCGTTCCGGATCGTGCCCATGGCCGCCTGGATCCGCCCGGCCCGGCGGCGGACATAGGGGCCGGGTTTGGCCGCCTGATAACGCCGGGGACTGGGCAGAATGGCGGCCAGGCGCGCCGCCTCGTTCGGCGTCAGGTCCCGCGCCGACTTGCCGAACCAGTGCCTTGACCCGGCCTCGGCCCCGTAAAGGCCCGGCCCGAACTCGGCCACGTTGAGATAGACGTGGACGATGCGCTTCTTGCTCCACATCGTCTCGATCAGCACGGTGTAGCCGGCCTCCAGCCCCTTCCTCAGCCAGCTCCGGCCGGGCCACAGGAAGGCGTTCTTGGCGGTCTGCTGGCTGATGGTCGATCCGCCGCGCAGGCGTCCGCCCGCCTCATTGGCCCTCAGCGCCTGTTCGATGGCGTCCATGTCGAAGCCGCGATGTTCGCAGAAGCGCGCGTCCTCCGCGGCGATGGCGGCGCGAACCAGATGGGGCGAGATGTCGTCCAACCCGCGCCAGCGATAATCCAATCCCTCGCCCTCGAAGGCGCGGAGGATCATCAGGGACGTGACAGGCACGGGAACCACGGCGTGGATCAGGACCCCGACCGGCGGGATCAGGGCGATGAACAGCAGCACCCTGAACAGACGCCGAAGAAAGGTCCTGGGTTTTCGCTTGCCGGCCATTCCGCCTCCCGTTCGTCCTGCTTTCGGGCCATGCGCGCGGCGAGGTCAAGCGCGCCCGGGCGGGTCAGATGTCGGCGATTTTCGCCTCGCCGTCCTCGCGCGCCCAGGCGACGGCCTTGACCCTGTCATCCATGGCCAGCGCGACCACCGGCGCGCCGCGCGCCTCGCTCAGCCAGGTCAGCCGGTCGCCGGCCGGCTCGGCCAGCCAGACGCGGCCGTCGGACAGACCAGCGATGAGATAGCCGTGGGCCGGGCTGGAGGCCACGGCCGTCACCACCGCATCGTCGCCCTCCCGCCCGATCTCGATGGCCTGCTGGCCCATGGGGCCACTGGCGCCGGACAGCGGCCACAGCACCGCGCCGTTGGCCCCGGAGGTGGCCATCAGTCGTCCCTTGGCCAGGAAGCTGATGTCCCTGATCTTGGCCGGATAGCCGCCCATGCGCATATCCTTGGCGTCAGACAGGCGCCAGCCGTGCAGCTGATTGTCCTGCATGGCGGTGAACAGGAAGCGGCCGTCGGGGGCGAAGGCCACAGCGGTGTGCGAGCCGGGCCATTTGAGGAAGGTCGGCTTCTGGCTCTCGATACGGGCGAACCACAAGGCCGCCCCGCCATAGGTGGCGGCCGCCAGCCGCCGGCCCTTGGGGTCGAAGGCCAGGGCCGCGACGGTCCGCTCATGGGCGAAGTCGCGGCGGAACAGGGCGTCCCTGATGTCCAGCACGCCGGCGGTCCGGCCACTTGAGAAGGCGACCAGGCCGGTTGCCGGAGCCGTCGTCACGGCGTCGATCCAGCCCTTGGCCGTGGCCAGGACGGCGGCAGCGTCGCGTCGGGTCCAGACCAGCTTGCCGTCATCGCCGCCGGTGACGATCCCGTCGCCCGACGGATGGACGGCGGCGGCCAGCACCGCCCCGTCATGGGCCTCGGTCCGCTCGCCCGAAGCGAAACGAACAGAGCCGTCGCCGAGAGCGAAAACGGCCCCCTGGCGATCGAACAGGGCGGCGGTCGGCTGGGCGTCGAAGGAGAACTGCATGGTGGCGGTGTAGGCGACTGTTCCAATCGGTCAATCCTGAACCAGAGACACCGTCATGCTGGGACTTGATCCACGGCTGTCCCGTTCATCATTATGGCGAAGTCACTCCAGTGTTTTGCGTTGCACGGTTTTCCCTCATCCGGCCGGGTTCGGACACAAACCCACCGTCACCCCCGCACCTGTTCCGGGGGTCCATACGCGCAAGCGCAAGCGACGAGGCTCTGGCCTCAGATCCCGAATTTATGGACCCCCGTGACGGGCACGGGGGTGACGGATCCAGGGGGCGCAAGAGCAAAGCCACGCGAACCGGACAGCCGTGGACTTGATCCGAGCATCCTGCAAGCGCGTTTCAACGCAAACTGGCTGGATGCTCGAGTCGAGCCCGAGAGGCCCGGCTCATGAGTCGCGCAACAAGTTGTCAGTCGGGAGCGCGCCGTAGAACGAGGTTCCCGTTCTCCAACTCGGCGGTGACCTTGCTTTCAACGCCAGGTTCAATGCCGAGGTGCCGCAAGGCCGCGTCCGGCAAGGTCACGACCCCACCATCCTCGATCTCGACGGTGGACGTGGTCAGGGGTGTCTCAGAAAACATGCCCTATCATACATCAAGCCGCACAGGCCTCGAAGCCGGCTTTCAGCGCCGCTTCGTCGAGGTCGCGGCCGATGAAGACGGCGCGGCTCCAGCGGCGTTCTGTCTCGCCCCATTCGCGTTGTAGGTCGCCCTCCAGGATCATGTGAACGGCCTGGAAGACCAGACGGCGGTCCTCGCCCTGGACATCGATGATGCCCTTGGCCCGCAGGATGTCCTGGCCCTTACGGGCAAGCAGTTCGTCGAGCCAGCGGGTGAAGCGGGCGCCGTCCACCGGCCGGTCCAGGCTGAGCGAGACGCCCCGGATATCGTCCTGGTGCGCGTGCCCGCGCGCGCCTGAAAGAGAGTCCAGTTTGTCCAGTCTGTCCAGTTCGTGATCGTGACGCCCGTGATCGTGGTCGTGATGATCGTGGCCGCAGTGTTCGTCGTGGACGTGTCCGGGTTCGCCGTGGGCGGGATTGTCGAACTCAGGCTTGAGCTCGCGGATGCGCTCCAGGTCGAAGCCGCCAAGACCCAGCACCTGGTCCAGCGGCACGTCGGCGCGGACGGCGCGGATGATGGGGGCCAGTGGGTTGAGGCCTCGAAGGCGGCTTTCCACAGCCGCTAGCTCCGCTTCCGAGGCCAGGTCGGTCTTGTTCAGGATGATGCGGTCGGCGAAGGCGACCTGTTCGCGCGCTTCCCGGGAGTCGTCCAGCCTGGCCATGACGTGAAGGGCGTCGACCAGGGCGGTGACACTGTCCAGCCGGGTTTTGGCCTGGACATCAGCGTCCACAAAGAAGGTCTGGGCCACCGGGCCGGGGTCGGCCAGGCCCGTCGTCTCGACGATGATGGCGTCGAAGGCGGGCTTGCCCGGA
>CAZITK010000148.1:0-4960 GCA_964542145.1 uncultured Brevundimonas sp. | reverse complement strand
TCCGGGATGACAAGCAGTCGAGGCGGAGCGCGAACTTCTAGCTCTTCAACCGCCACCCTGAGCGGAACACCATCCAGCAGACCACCGCCAGCACCACCGTCAGCCCAGCGCTGACCATGGCGCCCACCACCAGACTCCCCTCAGCCTGGCCGATGAAGCCTGCGCGAAAGCCGTCGATCAGATAGAACATCGGGTTCCAGTGGCTCAGCGTCGCGAACGGCTCGGGCAGGCGCTCCACCAGGTAAAACGTCCCCGACAGGAAAGTCAGGGGCATGACCAGGAAGTTCTGCACCGCCGCCAGCTGATCGAATTTCTCCGACCACAGTCCGGCCAGCACTCCAACCAGCCCCATCAAGAGCGACGCCGTGATCCCGAACCAGAGGATCAGGCCCAGGTTCGCCAGCCCCAGCCGCGCGAAGGGCAGGACGCAGATCGCCGTCACCACCCCGACCAGAACCCCCCGCGTGGCCGCCCCCAGGGTAAAGCCGACGGTCAGTTCCAGCGGGCTCAGCGGCGGCGACAAAAAGTCGGTCGCCGTGCCCATGATCTTGGCCTGGATCAGGCTGGAGGACGCATTGGCGAAGGCGTTGTTCAGGATCGCCATCATGATCAGGCCCGGCGCCACGAACTCGGCGAAAGCCACCCCGTGCAGCGGCGGCCGAGAGCTGGCCAAGGCCACCACGAACACCATCATATAGAGCAGGGTGGTCACCACCGGCGCAGCCACCGTCTGGGCGCCCACCTTCAGGAAGCGCCGGACCTCGCGTTTATAGAGGGTCCACGCCCCGATCCAGTTGACCCCGCCATAGGCGCGTGGACGGGGGGGGGCGATGGGGCGGGGAGCGGTCATTTCGGTCATGACGCCGAAATGCGCGGTCCCGCGAGCGCCCGCAAGGCCACGCGGTCGCCTGGACTCCGGAGTCCAGCCTCGAAAGTGTCTAGTGCATTGACAAATAATGACATTGTGGACTGGCTGGACTTCTTGGACTCATATTTCCTGAGACCATGCGGCGCAGCGACGACCCCCTCGCCTATGTCCCGAAATGATTCAACATCTTGTTTGCTGTGGACGGATGGGGCGCCACATATTGCGCTCGTTAAGGTCTGGGTTACGATTGCTAGTGGCGGGGCGCCGAGAACCGGCGTCCTTGGATCAACATCTTGAATCCAGGCGGGAGACATCCATGACGCAAGGTTGGACCGAAGAGCGGGTCGGCGCTCTGACCAAACTGTGGCTGGAGGGTCAGTCGGCCAGCCAGATCGCCAAGGCGCTCGGCGGCGGGGTCACCCGCAACGCCGTGATCGGCAAGGTGCACCGCCTAGGGCTGTCGGGTCGGGCGGCTCCGTCCCAACCGGCGCGAACCACGGCTTTCCGCACCGCCCGCCCCAGGCCGGCCGCCCCCCCGACGCGCGCCCCAAGCGCTCCGCGCCGCATCGAGGCCGCCGAACCCCGGCCCGAGCCGGCCCCCGCGCCCGCGCCGGCGCCCGAACTGGAAGGCACCGCGACGGTGCTGACCCTGGGCGCCCACATGTGCAAATGGCCGATCGGCGACCCCTCGACCTCGGGCTTCTCCTTCTGCGGTCGGCGCGCCTCTGAAGGCGTCTATTGCGTGGAGCACGCCCGCGTCGCCTACCAGCCCCAGGTCCGCAAGGGCGGCAAGGACGGCGCCTCCGAACTCGCGCGTTCGCTGCGGCGGTACATTTAAGGGGCGCTATCGCTCGCCGCGCGGCGGCTCGCTGCTTGAGCGCAGTTTAGGGGCGCTATCGCTCGCGACGCCGTTGCTCCCTGCTTGAGCGCAGATCAGGGCGCTATCGCCTGCGATTCGGTCGCTTCTGCTTGATCGTGTCGCGCGGCCATAGGGTTGCCAGGAATGTCCCCGACAGGGGCGCTCGTCCGAACCGACGCTCTTTCGCGGGCGTCGGCTTTGGGGGCGGGGCTGCGGTTATCCGGGTTGACGCAGCCCCCCACCCTGATCCCCCCAAATCTTGTCATCCCCTGACGACGCGCCCCGAGGAAAGGCGGAGAACGCCGCCCATCTGCCCTCCGAAAGGGAGCCTGGGTCCGATAACGCGTCCCGGACCCCGTCGTGTCCGCCGTGGCTTTCCGTCGTGTCCGTTGTGGTGAACCCGCCCCCCGACGACACGCCCTCCGCGCTCGGGAATCTCAAGCCACGATCCTCAATCCTCAAAAAACCCATCGGCCGACACCACCACGAACCGAGCGCGACCCTCCAGCGGCGTGAAGAAATCCCGCTCCGCCCCGGTCAGCACCGCCTGCAGGCCCAGGGCTTCGATCTCTTCGTACAGCGCCCCGCGCCGGCCGGCGTCCAGATGCGCCGCCGCCTCGTCCAAAAGCAGGATCGGCCGCGCCGTCTCGTCCCTCAGCCGCCCGACCTGGGCCAGGATCAGGTTCAGCACCAAGGCCTTCTGCTCGCCCGACGACCCCTCGGCCGCCGGCCGGTTCTTCTCGCGGTGGATCGCCGTCAGGTCCGACCGGTGCGGCCCGAACAGCGAACGCCCCGCCGCCGCGTCGCGACCCCGGGCGCGCCTGAGCCCCTCGTTCAGATACTCTGCGATCGCGTCCCGATCGTCTCCCGCGGCCGCCCGCCCCTCCGCCTCGCCGGTCAAACGCAGCGCGGCCTGAGGGAAGGGCCGATCTCCGCGATCGTCGATCCCAGCCTGCAAGGCGGTCAGGGCCGTCGCCCGCCCCACGACCGCCCGCGCTCCCGCCCGAGCCAGTTGCTCCTCCAGTGCGCCCAGCCACAGGGGATCGGCTGGCCTGCCTTCCGCCCCCTCGGTCAGCAGCCTCAACCGCTCGCGCAGCGCCTTTTCATAGGTCGAGACATGGGCCGCATGGTCGGGGTCCGTGGCGAATACCAGCCGGTCGAAGAACCGCAGCCGCTCGGCGCGGGGCCCCGCGAACAGCCGGTCATGCTCGGGAGTCGCCCACAACGGCCGCAGGTGGTCCAGCAACCGGCCCGGCGGCGCCGGCCCGCCGTCGATCCTGACCAGACGCCGGGTCGCGCCCGCCGTCTGCACTCCGGTGCCCAGCCGCGTCTCGCCGTCCGGCCCCGCCACCACCGCGCTGACCGCCCAAGGCCGCCCGCGCGCCTCGCCGGGCTCGCGCCGCCCCATCTCCACCGCCGTCGCCCCGCGCAGACCCCGCCCCGGCGTCAACAGGCTGATCGCCTCCAGCCCATTGGTCTTGCCCGCCCCGTTCGGCCCATGCAGCACCGTCACCCCGGCCCCGAGCGCCAGGGTCGCCGAGGCGTAGGACCGGAAATCGGCGAGGGAGAGGGATTGGATCAAATGCTTCCGCTCATCCCGGCGAAAGCCGGGACCCAGTCCTTTTGCTCAAGCGCCGTCGGCGGTGAAGAAGCGGTCGGACAGATCGTTCCAGCCTGGATTGTCGCGCTCGATCAGCCGTGGCGCGCCCACCATGGCTGAAGAACGTCATGCATCTCTTGGGGGCGCAAACCAAAATCAGGCTGAATGAAGCCGTCGATTCCGAAGCCGCTCTTGTTGAGCCTGTCCATTACCGTTCGAGGCTGTGCCGGCTCTCTGAACCGATAGCATACAGACTTATTGATGATCTCTATCTCAGCCAGACTGCGCCACTTCACAAGCGGCGCACGACCCTGCTGAAACCTTTCTGGCGTGAGGATCAGCCGCGGAGCCGCGACTACACCGCGAAGTGTCAGCAGACCCACCAGGCCGAACATGAAAACAACCAGCACGCCGACGGCGCGAACGTAGATCTCCGGGTATCTGGCGCTTCCGCTGTGGTCCGAAAAAATCAGAAACAGCCCACAGACCACAAAAGCCAGGCAACCCAGTCCACGAAGGAGGGACTTCCACCTCCGCTGAACGAACACCTGATGTTCGCCTTCGACCAATGTTACACCCTCAGCGGCATCAGCACATACTGGACGCCCGGATCGCCCGGGTCGAGCACGAGCGTGGGGCTGGCCGGGTCGGCGAATTTGAAGCTGGCGTTCTCGCCGGTGATCTGGCCGGCCACGTCCATCAGGTATCGGGCGTTGAAGCCGATCTCGAACGGCTCGTCGGAATAGCCGATCTCGACCTCTTCCTCGGCCTGGCCAGCCTCCATGTTGCGCACGGTCAGCTTCACCCGGTCGGTGTCGAAAGCCAGTTTCACTGAGCGGCTCTTCTCGGCCGAGATAGTGGCCACACGGTCCACGGCCTGGGCGAACAGGGTGTTGTCGATGTCGGCCTGTTTGTCGTTGCCGCGCGGGATGACGCGCAGATAGTCGGGAAAGGCGCCGTCGATGACCTTGGAGGTCAGGCTGGCCTCGCCCAGTTCGAAACGGATCTTCTGGGCCGAGACCTGGACCGAGACCTCGCCCTGGCCGGCGTCCAGCAGGCGCCGCACCTGGTCCACGGTCTTTCTTGGCACGATCACGCCGGGGCCGCCCGCCGCGCCTTCGGGCGCCGGGGTCTCGGCCAGGGCCAGGCGGTGGCCGTCGGTCGCCACGGCGCGCAGAAGCGCCACCCCGCCCGCGGCCCCTGTGTGGAGATAAAGGCCGTTCAGATAATAGCGCGTCTCCTCGGTCGAGACGGCGAAGCGGGTCTTGTCGATCAGCCGGGCCAGTTCCTCGCGCGCCAGCGTATAGCGCGCGCCGCCGGCCTCCGACGACATCACCGGGAAGTCGCCCGCCGGCAGGACCGGCAGATTGAACCGCGAGCGCCCGGCCGACACCACCAGGCGCGGATCATCCCCGGAATAGCTCAGCGAAACCTCGGCCCCGTCCGGCAGTTTCCGCACGATTTCATACAGGGTGTGGGCCGGCGCCGTGATCTGGCCCTCGACATTCACCATGGCCTCGGCCTCGTCGACCATCTCCATGTCCAGGTCGGTGGCCGCGAACGACAGCCGGTCCCGCCCGGCGGACAGCAGGACGTTGGACAGGATCGGAATGGTGTTGCGACGCTCCACCAC
>CAZITK010000147.1:0-4982 GCA_964542145.1 uncultured Brevundimonas sp. | reverse complement strand
CGCCACCACTTCGATGTCGCGACGGCCGTGCTCGGCGATCGAGCGCAGGACGAGGCGGCCGATGCGGCCGAAGCCGTTGATGGCGACGCGGACGGTCATGACGGGAGCTCCTTGGGGGATGGCGGATGTTGGGGGTCTCAATGGAACCCCGCGCGACGGGTTTCAAGGGTTGGGCTGAAACAGGGCGTGATGAGTGAGCGAGAGGCGCCAGTGAGCGGGCTTCGCCGGCGAGCGGGACGAGGGCCAGCTCGAGACGGCGCTCACCGCCGCCAGGCTGCTCACTAGCACCCCTTGCTCCCCCCCTGGCGCCCTCGTGATTTGCGCGGCGCGACGCCGCGCCGTATCGCCGGTTCATGTGCCGCCTTCGCCCCACCCTGATCGCGCTCGGGTTTTTCGTCGCCGCCGGCGGAGCGGCGGGGTGCGCCTCGACGCATTCCCCGGACACCCCGGCGGGTCGCGAGGCGCTGAACGCGCGGGTGTTCGACACCGTGTGGCGCGACACACAGAGGCGCTACTACGATCCTGGCCTGCACGGGGTGGACTGGCAAGTGTCGCGAGAGACCTATCGGCCGCTAGCTTTGGCCGCGCCCGACGCGACCGGCCTTTACGCGGTGCTACGCGACATGCTGGGTGACCTGAAGGATCAGCACGCCAACGCCCAGTCGCCGGCCAGCGTGATCAACCGCGAGCTAACCCGTCAGCGCCGCGCGGTGCTGGGTCTGTCCCTGACGCCGGAGGACGACGGGGTCTGGACGATCGAGGACGTGCGCGAGGGTTCGGTCGCCGACGAGGCGCGGCTGCAGCGGGGCTGGCGGCTGGTGGCGATGGACGGCGAGCCGTGGCGACCTGACCTGCTGCTGACCGACGGCATGCCGGTGGCCCTGACGTTACGCGACGAGGCGGGCGGGGTGCGCGACCTGACCCTGACGCCGCGCACCATGGATCCCCTGCCGCTGTTCACCGTGTCCTGGCTTGACCACCAGACGGCGGTGCTGAGGATCGAGGGTTTCGAGCCGGGGCTGGGGGCGTGGATGGGTCAGACCCTGGCGCAGCTGCCGGAGGAGGCGGACCTGATCCTGGACCTGCGCGGCAACCCGGGCGGGCGACTAGCCGAGGCGGAATCGCTGCTGGCCTGTTTCCTGCCGCGCGGCCAGGCCTGGGCGGTGCAGCGATTTCGGGGTCAGCAGCCGGAGACCCTGACGGTGAGCAGCGGCTGCGGCGAGATTTCGGAGCCCTATCAGAACGATCTGGTGGTGCTGGTCGGGCCGGGCAGCCGCAGCGCCGCCGAACTGACGCCTGCTGCGCTGCAGGAGGCCGGACGGGCGGTGGTGGTCGGCGAACAGACGCCAGGGGTCGTGCTGATCTCGCAGGAGTTCCGCCTGCCCGACGAGGGCAAGCTGAGCCTCAGCCGCGCCGACTTCACCACGACCGGCGGGGTGCGACTGGAGGGACGCGGGGTGACGCCCGACATCGCGGCGCCGATCAGTCTGGACGACCGTCGGGCGGGACGCGATCCGGGTATGGTGGCGGCGCGACGGGCGCTGGACGCGCGCGCCCCGGCGGCGGCGGGCGACGCCGCGCGTTGAGCATACGGGCTCGACAGGAGCGTGTTACGCGCGACACTGGGCCATGACGCCGCTGAACAGAATCCTCCTCGCTCTCTTGGCCATGCTGGCGCTGGGGGCCTGTCAGTCGATCCCCTATGCGCGCTTTGGAGAGATTCCTCCCGCCGTCAGGCCTGTGGACGGGTCGCCGGAGCGGCGGGCGCTGAACGCCGAGGTTTATGATGCGGCGACGGATTATGTGGCGAGGCTATTCTATCGGCGCGACTTCGGGGGCATGAACTGGCGAGGCGAGGCGGCGGCGCATCGGGCCGCGGCCGTGGCCCAGCCGGACGAGGCGAGCTTCTATGTCGCGCTGGAACACCTTCTGGAGCGGCTGGACGACGATCACACCAACGCCCAGAGCCCGACGGAGCGCGTGCTGGTCGAGGCGCGGCGCGCGGGCGAGGCCATCGCCACCTATGGCTTCATCACCCGGCCAGAGGGCGACGAGCGCTACGTCGGACGCGTGCTGCCGGATACGCCGGCGTCCGAAGCGCGGGTGCAGCCGGGCTGGCGCATCGTCAGCGCCGACGGGGTGGCGCCGCATCTGGCGCCGCCCGCGATCATCGGGCGGGAGACGGCGCTGGTGTTCGAGGATCGCGACGGCGGACGCATCGACCTGAGTCTGATGGGGGTCGAGGCTTCGGCCGGGCCCAGGCGCGATCTTGTCACCCTGCCCAGCGGCGTCGTGGTGTTGCGGTTCGATGACTTCGACCGCCCGACGCTGAGTTGGGCCCAGGAGGTGTTCGCCGCTTTCGCCGAGGCGCCGCCGCCGGGGATGATCATCGACCTGCGCGGCAACGGCGGCGGCTATTTCGACGTGACGGCCCTGATGCTGGGGCATCTGTTCGATCGCCAGGTTGATGTCTCTGTGTGGCAGGGGCGGATCATCAACCGACGCTGGAACACCGATCCGGCGACGCATGTCTACGACGGGCCGCTGGCCGTGCTGATCGGGCCGGGCAGCGCCAGCGGGGCCGAGGTTTTCGCGGCCGTGATCAAGGAAGAGGGGCGGGGCGTGCTGATCGGCGAGACGACGCGCGGGGCGGTGATCGGGGCCCGGACCGTGAACCTGCCGGACGGCGGGGGGCTGACGGTCGGCATGATCGAGATGCTGACGCCGCGCGGTTTTCGCATCGAGGGCGTGGGGGTGACGCCGGACATCGTCATCGCGAACGACTGGGATGCGGTGGCGCGGGGCGAGGACCCGACGATGCAGGCGGCGGGCGCGGTGTTGCGGGTGGCGAGAGGGTGAGGCTCAGGTTGTGACCACCCGCACTCGGCCGGCGGCGTCGCGGGCGCGGGCGCGAGCCTGATCGACATCGTCGCCCGTGGCCAGGGCCACGCCCATGCGGCGGCGCTCGAAGGCTTCGGGTTTGCCGAACAGACGCAGGTCCGCGCCGGGAACGGCCAGGGCCTGGGCCACGCCCTCGAAGGCGACGCCTCGTGCATCCAGGCCGCCGTAGATGACGGCGCTGGCCCCCGGCTGGGCCTGGACGACATCGACCGGCAGGCCGAGGATGGCGCGGGCATGCAGGGCGAATTCGGAGAACCGCTGGGTGGCCAGGGTGACCAGGCCGGTGTCGTGGGGGCGGGGACTGACCTCCGAGAACCAGACCTCGTCGCCCCTCACGAACAACTCGACGCCGAACAGTCCCAGCCCGTCCAAGGCCTCGGTGACGCGGGCGGCGATGCCCTGGGCGCGGGCGAGGGCGGCGTCGCTCATCGGCTGGGGCTGCCAGCTCTCCACATAGTCGCCCTTGACCTGAAGGTGGCCGATGGGGGCGCAGAAGTCGGTGCGGACCTGTCCGTCGGCGTCCAACGAGCGGACGGTCAGCAGGGTGATCTCATAGTCGAAGACGATCCGTCCCTCGACGATCACGCGGGTAGTTTCGACCCGACCGGCCTGGACGGCGTGGTCCCAGGCCGCGGCGATCTGGCCGGCGTCCTCGACGAAGCTCTGGCCCTTGCCGGACGAGGACATCACCGGCTTGACGAAGCAGGGATAACCGACGGTACGCGCGCCGTCGGCGAGTTCCTCGCCCGAACCGGCGAAGGCGTAGGGGCTGGTCGGCAGGCCAAGGTCCTCCGCGGCCAGACGGCGGATGCCCTCGCGGTTCATGGTCAGGCGGGCGGCGCGGGCGGTGGGGACGACCGTGGCCAGGCCCTCGGCCTCGATCCGCTCAAGCTCATCGGTGGCGATGGCCTCGATCTCGGGAACGATCAGATGCGGCCGTTCAGCCTGGACGAGGGCGCGCAGGGCCGCGGCATCGGTCATGCCGATGACGTGGCTGCGGTGGGCCACCTGCATGGCGGGGGCGTCGGCGTAGCGATCCACCGCGATGACCTCGACGCCCAGCCGCTGAAGCTCAACGGCCACCTCCTTGCCCAACTCGCCGGAGCCGAGGAGCATGACGCGGAGCGCGGTCGGGGAGAGCGGCGTGCCGAGGCGGCGGGGCGTGAGCTGGGTCATGGCGGCGGTATAGCTGGCCGTGCCGGCCCGTGGGAGACGGATGACGAAGGGGAAGAAGGGGCGTAGCGTTCGACCATGGACGCCATCAGTCTCATTCTCGCCCTCTGCCTCGGGCTCGGCCTAGCCGCGGCGACGGGCCTGCGAGCGTTTCTGCCGCTGTTTATGGTGGCGGTAATGGCGCGGTTCGACGTTCTGGGAATGGACTTCGGCGAGCGGTTCGCCTGGCTGGAATCGGACACCGCCCTGATCGCCCTGGGGTTCGCCGTGGTGGCGGAGTTCGCAATGGATAAGGTTCCGGTGCTGGACACGGCGGTGGACACGGTCATGACCCTGGTCAGGCCCGTTCTGGGGGGTGTGGTGGTGTGGGCGTCGTTCAGCGGGTCCGATCCCGCCCTGGCGCCGATCCTGGCGATGATGGCGGCGCCGGTGGCCCTGGCCAGCCACGGCGGCAAGGCGGTCGTCAGGCCCGGCGTCACCGCCACGACTGCCGGCGTCGGCAATCCGGCGGTCAGCCTCATGGAGGACGGCTCGGCCGCGCTGCTGGTGGCGCTGGCCTTTCTTGCGCCGATGCTGATTCCTCTCCTGCTGGCGCTCCTGGCCTGGGTGGGCTGGCGTGTGTTTCGCTGGATGCGGTGGCGCGCGACCGCCAGAACTTCCGAACCCGCCTGATTCTTCGCTCCGCGCGCGAGGTCTCTTGCGGGAACCCCCTTGTTCGTTCTTACGTTCGTCGCCGAACGTTAAGGATTTGTTTACCATGATGCGATCGATCCGCACGGGCCTGTTCATTGGGCTGATCATCGGGTTGACGGCCTGTGGAACCCTGCCCGAGGGAACCGGCGACCGACGCGGACCCTATGTCGCGGGCGACATCGGACGATAATCGCATGGCGCAAATCGCGCCGATG
>CAZITK010000146.1:0-5030 GCA_964542145.1 uncultured Brevundimonas sp. | reverse complement strand
GGATCACCGTCAGCGTCTTGAGGCCGAGGAAGTCGAACTTCACCAGCCCGGCCTGCTCGACCCATTTCATGTTGAACTGCGTGGCGGGAATGTCCGAGCGCGGGTCCTTGTACAGCGGCGCCAACTCGACCAGCGGCCTGTCACCGATGACGATGCCCGCCGCGTGGGTCGAGGCGTTACGATACAGGCCTTCCAGCTCGAGCGCAGTGGACAGCAAGGTTTCGACGGATTTCTCGGCGTCTCGCGCCTCTCTCAGGCGGGGTTCAAGTTCAATGGCCTGAGCCAGAGTGACGGGGTTCGCGGGATTGGCTGGCACCATCTTGGCCAGGCGATCGACCTGGCCCAGCGGCATCTGCAGCACGCGGCCCACGTCGCGCAGCACCGCGCGCGCCTGGAGGGTGCCGAAGGTGATGATCTGGGCGACCCGGTCCTGTCCGTAGTGCTGCTGGACGTAGGAAATGACCTCTTCGCGCCGCTCCTGGCAGAAGTCGATGTCGAAGTCGGGCATTGAGACCCGCTCCGGGTTCAGGAACCGCTCGAACAGCAGGCCGAAGCGCAAGGGATCGAGATCGGTGATCGTCAGGGCCCAGGCCACCAGCGACCCCGCGCCGGAGCCACGGCCGGGCCCTACCGGGATCCGGTGACTCTTGGCCCATTTGATGAAGTCGGCGACGATCAGGAAATAGCCGGGGAACCCCATCTGCTGGATGATGGACACTTCCCAGTCGAGGCGTTTCCAGTAGTCCGCCTCAGGCGCGGCGGGGGTGACCTGGGCCAGGCGCGCTCTCAGGCCCTCGCGCGCCTGATGGGCCAGTTCCTCGGGCTCGGAGCGGCCCGCGCCGGTGTCGAACCGCGGCAGGATCGGCGCGCGGGTCTCAACCATGAAGGCGCAACGCCGCGCGATCTCCAGCGTCGAGTCGCAGGCCTCGGGCAGGTCGGCGAACAGTGCACGCATCTGCTCAGCCGACTTGAACCAGTGCTGGTCGGTCACCCGGCGCCGGTCGTCCTGACCGATGAAGGCGCCGTCGGCGATGCACATCAGGGCGTCATGAGACCGATGCTGGCGCTGTTCGGCGTAATAGACGTCGTTGGTTGCGACCAGGGGCGTGTCGGAATCATAGGCCCACTGGACCAGCCCCGGCTCGGCGGCGCGCTCGGCGGCGGCGCCATGGCGCTGCAGTTCGACATAGAGCCGGTCGCCGAACACTCGGCGCATCTCGGCCAGGGCCTTGCGCCCCTCCCCCGTCTTGCCGGCCGCGAACAGGCCATCGACCGGCCCATCCGGCCCGCCGGACAGCAGGATCAAGCCCGCCGAATGCCTCTCCACCAGCGACCACGAAACCTCGGGCTCGGCTGCCTCGCCCGCTTCCAGATAGGCTGCCGAGGACAGGGCCGAGAGGTTCAGCCAACCCTGTTCGTTCTGAACCAGAAGCACCACGGTCGGACACCGCGCCCAGCGCTCCCCCGAGCGCCCGCCGAGACCCGCCACGGGCAGGGCACAGCCGACGATGGGCTGCACAGCAAATCCTTGCGCCGCCTGGCTGAACTCCAGAGCCCCGAACAGATTGGCGCGGTCGGTGACCGCCACCGCCGGCATGCCTGCCTTCTGAGCCAGGGCCGGAACCTTGCCAGCCTTGATCGCCCCCTCCAGCAGCGAATAGGCGGAACGGACACGAAGGTGGACGAATCTCTGGCTGGTCATGGCGTCGCTCATCCGATCACCCTATCCGACACGCGCTCCGATCGTCCCGGTCCCGCGGTGAACCGTCCACAGCCGAAGCCCATTCAGGACAGAAAGAACGCCGCCTGCCAGACGAGCCAGACGAAGGCGCCGCACGATGCCAGCGACATCAGATCCCGCATCCAGCGCATCACATATTCCTTCGGCTTGGGTGTTGCCGTAATGTTCTATGTTCCGCTTCTGTTCAGGTCAAGCCGGGGCTGGGGATGTTGAGTCGACCTGGGTCTGCTGTCAGGGTGATTGTCACCGCGGCAGGCTCGGGGAGGTAGAGGCCATGCACACGGATTACTGGAAGCGCCGTCAGGATACGCTCTACTATAACGTCGTCCGCGTCCTGACCTCCGGTTTGTCCAAGAAGGCCGCTTCCATGCTGGACGTTGGAAGCGGCGGGTGCCCCTATCTGGACTGGTACCCGCATATTGCGCGACGGGTCTCGCTGGATGCCGACATTCCCTACGAGGCTGCGGGGATCGAGTCGGTCCGTGAGAATTTTCTGGCCTGGGACACGTCGGACCAGTTTGACATCGTCACCTGTCTGCAAGTGCTGGAGCATGTGCGCAAACCCGACGTGGCAGCCCGTAAACTGATGCGACTGGCGCCCGTGGTGGTGGTCTCGGTGCCCTATCGGTGGCCAGCCGGTCAGACCGAGGGGCATGTGAACGATCCTGTGGACGAGGAAAAGATGGCGTCCTGGTTCGGGCGCGAACCGAACTTCAGCTACATCTGCCGCGAAGTGACCGCGTCGCGAGAGCGGCTGATCTGTGTCTACGAACGCCAAGGTCGGCCGTGGAAGAGCCTCGAGGAGCGGCGCGTGCTTCGCAAGGGCTAGGCTCGATCGAATATTCACCCGCCGACGCCGGCGCGCGACTGCACTCGTGGCCGGCGCCACGCGCGTGACACAGCCAATGCCCAGCGTCTGAGGGTAAAGGCGGCGCGTTCCGGAGACCCGGATCAGGTCGGAGCACCACGGCGATTGAGGGCATGAGTTCGGCCGTCCCCTGACATGCCCGCTCGGCTCAATAGGCGTGGCTCTCCGCCGGGCGCTCTTCCAGATGGCCGTCCTTCAGGGCGAACACCCGGTCCATGTGCCCGGCCAGCTCCATGTTGTGGGTGGCGATCAGGGCGGCGACACCAGTGGTCTTGGCCAGCTGGCGCAGACTGTCGAACACCACCTGGCTGGTGGTCGGGTCCAGGTTGCCGGTCGGCTCGTCGGCGAGAAGCAGGCGAGGGCCGTTGGCCAGAGACCGGGCAATGGCCACCCGCTGCTGCTCCCCGCCTGAAAGCTGAGCCGGCTGGTGAGTCAGACGCTCGCCGAGACCCAGTTGGGTCAGAACTTCCGACGCACGCGCGCGGGCCTTGTCCAGCGGCGCCCCAGCAATCCGCATCGGCAAAGCCACATTATCGCGGGCGTCGAACTCCGGCAGCAGGTGGTGGAACTGATAGACGAAGCCGACCCGTTGAAGTCTGAGCCGGGTGCGCGCCCGCTCGTTGAGGTTCGACACCTCCTCGCCGTCGATGACGATGCGCCCTGCGGTCGGCCGCTCCAGCAGACCGGCTGCGTGCAGCAGGCTGGACTTGCCCGAGCCCGACGGCCCGATCAGCCCGACCACCTCGCCCGCAAACACGTCCAGATCGACGCCGTTCAGCACGGTTAGAGTCTTGGCCGGCGTAACGTAGGTCCGCTCCAGGCCACGGACGGAGAGCACGGGACTATTCAAAGCGAAGCGCCTCCACCGGATCCAGCCGCGAGGCGCGCCACGACGGCGGCAGGGAGGCCAGGCACGACATGACCAGAGACAGGATCGCCACCCAGAACACATCAACCGGATCGATCAGGGCCGGCACGCGCGGCAACAGATAGACCTCGGAATTGAACACCTGCGCCCCGGTCAGGGCCTCGATCGCCCCCTGGATCGGCCCGATGTTCAGGCAGAACAGGATGCCCAGGATCAGTCCGGCCACCGTGCCCGCAACCCCGATCGATGCGCCCGCCATGAAGAAGACGCGCAAGATCGAGCTCTGGCTGGCCCCCACCGTCCTCAGGATGGCGATGTCGCGGGTCTTGTTCTTTACCAGCATGACGATGCCGGAGATGATGTTCATTGCGGCGATGGCGACCACCAGGCCCAGGATGATGCTCATCGCCACCCGCTCGATCTTCAACGCTTCCCAGAAGGCCGAGGCCCGCTGGGTCCAGTCGGTGACGACGGCATAGGGCCCCACCGCCTCCCGCACCGCCGGCGCGATGGCGGCGACATTGTCCGGATTGTCGACCTTCATTTCGATGACGTCCCAGACGCCTTCCTTGCCGAAGAAGATCTGGGCCTGTTCCAGAGGCATGAACATGAAGCCGGCGTCGTAATCGGCCATGCCCGCTGCGAAGGTGCCGCCGACGATGTAGGTCTTCTCCAGCCCCAAAGAGCCGAAGGCCGAGCCGCCACCGGTAGGCGACAGGATGGTGATCGGGTCGCCGATCCTCAGGCCCAGGTTGTTGGCCATGGTCCGGCCAATGATAACCTTGTCGCCGCCGTAGGATCCTTGGCCGAAGGATTGAAGCGCTTCTGGCTCGGCGCTCTCGGCCACCAGGGGCATGCGCCGCAGATCGTCGGCGCGGATGCCACGCACCACCACGGGGGTCAGTTGGGAACCCGCTCGGATCACTGAATAGCTCTCGGTCAAGGGCGTCACCTCGACCACGCCAGGCGTACTTCGCAGCCGTTCGACTGCCTGGTCGCGATCCGGCGCGCGCAGCACCTCGCCGGAGACGAACATGTGCCCGTTGAACGACAGGATGCGACCCAGCAGTTCGGCCCGGAACCCGGACATGATGCTCATCACACTGATCAGCACCGCCACGGCCAGCATGATGCCGACGAAGCTGATGATGGCGATCAGGGCGACCCCGCCCTCCTTGCGCCGGGCGCGAAGATAGCGAAGCGCGAGCCCCAGCTCCCAGGACGAGAAGGCGTTCATGCGCACACACGCTCCAACGCCTGATCCAGCGGCAGGGAAAGCTTCTCGCGCGTCGCGCGGCGCTTCAGCTCGACCACGCCGTCCGCCAGACCCTTGGGCCCGATGGTCAGCTGCCACGGGATGCCGATCAGGTCGGCGGTGGCGAACTTGCCGCCTGGCCGCTCGTCGGTGTCGTCGTAGAGCACGTCCCGGCCCGCCGCCTCCAGCCGACGAACGGCGTCCTCGCAGGCAGCGGAACACGCCTCGTCATTGGCGCGCAGGTTGATCACGACCACGTCGAACGGGGCCACGGCGTCGGGCCAGATGATGCCGCCCT
>CAZITK010000145.1:0-5047 GCA_964542145.1 uncultured Brevundimonas sp. | reverse complement strand
GCTGAACGAGGGCTTCACCTCCTATTTCGAGAACCGGATCATGGAGGCGGTCTATGGCGAGGACCGCGCTGTTCAGGAGCAGGTTCTGGCCTGGGACGGGCTTCAGTCCGAACTCAACGAACTGCCGCCGGCTGACCAGCGCCTCAAGCTCGACCTGGCCGGCCGCGATCCGGACGAGGGGATGAACGCCATCGCCTATGACAAGGGCGCCGCCCTGCTGCGCACCATAGAGCGCATCGCCAGCCGCGATCATTTCGACGCGTGGCTGCGCGGCTATTTCGACCGCAACGCCTTTCGTCCGATGACGACGGATCGCTTTTTGGAGGACATCCGGGGTCACCTGATCCAGGGCGACACGGCGCTGGAGCAGCGTCTGATGCTGGACGCGTGGATCTTCCAGCCGGGCATGCCGTCCAATTTCGAGCCGCCGGTGTCGGACGCCTTCGCCGTGGTCGATCAGGCGGCTCAGGCCTTCGCGGCGGGCGGCCCGGCCTCGGCCATCCCCTGGAGGGATTGGACTACCCAGCAGCGCCAGCGCTTCCTCGGCTGGCGGCCGGACGGCCAGGCGGCCAATACGGGCTGGCTGAGCGAGGCCCAGCTGGCCGATCTGGACCGCACCCTGGGCCTGTCGACCGCCGGCAATTCCGAGGTCGAGTTCGCCTGGTTCCAGGTCGCCATCGCCCACCGCTATCAGCCTGCTGTTCCCCCCATTGAGCGCTTCCTGACCAGCCAGGGCCGGCGCAAGTTCATCCTGCCGCTGTTCCAGAGCCTTTGGGCTCAGGGCGACTGGGGCCGGCCGATCGCCGCCCGCGTCTACGCCCAGGCGCGACCGACCTATCACTCGATCACCAGCGGATCGGTCGATCAGGTAATGGGCTGGACGGGGGGCTAGCGCCCCGGGCCTGTCAGACGCTGAACCAGCGCGGGATCGGACCAGCGAGACCAGGATGGGTCAAGCAGACCCCATGTCTCAGGCATCCCCACCGCGCGGCCCCGACCTGAAGATTGAGTGCCGTTCAGCGGTTGCCAGGCCCAGTCGATGCGGCTGTCGCGCAGGTGGCGGCTCATGGCGGCGATATAGGCGGTGTCGGCCTCGGGGCACTGACCGACATCGCCCGCGCTCAGACAGCCGCCCCATTCGCTTATCCACACCGGGGCGCGGTGGGCGAAGTCGCGCTCGCGCACGAAGCCCCAGCGACGGTGCGAAGCCTCGGCAAAGGCGCGGGGATGGTTCCGCTCCTCGGCGTCCCGCCACCAGACATAATCGTGGACCGCATAGACCAGTCGATCAGGCCGCGACAGCCGCACCGGATGCTCCCACACACCGTGCAGATTATGCTGATGATCGACGCCGCCCACCACGATCAAAAGGTTGGGATTGGCCTGAAGCACCGCCTCGCCGCCCCGCTCCGCCGCCGCGCGCCAGTCGGTCAGGGACGAGCCGTCGCCCCAGGTCGGGCGCAGGCCCTGGCTGGGATCGGGTCGGATGGCGTTCCTCAACTCGGCCCCGACCACGTGCGGAAGGTGTCGATAGCGCACCGCCATGCGACGCCAGTGCTGCAGCCATACCGCTTCGGGGTAGGCGGGCGTGTGCCACAGGCCGTCGCCCAGGCTTTCGTCACAGCACCACTCCGCGCTGGAGCGATGGTTGTCGAGCACCACCATGACGCCTTCGGCGCCCAGAGCCTCGACCACCCGGTCGAAGACGTCGAGGGCCCGCAAGCCCCGCAGATCGGGATTGGCGGCCAAGCGTTCGTCCGCGATCAGGGGATTCCTCGCCACCATCTCGTTAGACCAAGGCAGGCGCACCATGGTGAAGCCGCCCTCGCGCACCTTGGCGGCGATGATGCTCAGGGGCTGCCGATCCAGGCCGCCGACCACAAAGTCGGGCGATTCCGCGCCGTACCAGCTGACGCCCTGAAACCGCACCCGACGCCCGCGCTGATCGACGATCTCCGCCCCGTCTGTGGCGAGGGGGAGGATCACCCCCGGAACGGGCTGATCGCGCGTCGCCCCCGCCGGCCCCGTGGCGCAAGCTGTCAGGAAGGTCAGAAACAGCAGGAGCGGCGCGAGCTTGGTCAAGGGGGCTGTCGCTCTCCGTCGCCGAAGCCACGAGGGCAATGCCGCTGGTTCAAACTGCATCAGTGAAAATATCCGTTCGGCTCATAAGGGCCAGCCGCGAAGAATCACGGATCATCTGACCACCGCAAGCCCCATGCGGGATCCGCTATCCGGGTAGCAGCGGCTGACTTTTCGATGCGGCTGGGCCAGAAAGTCCGGATGATCGAGATCAACGGCTCCTGCCCCGACCGCTTCGCCATCGTCCGCGAAACCTTCGCCGCCAACTTCGAGGACGCGCCTGAGGGCCTCAACGAACTGGCGGCGCGCTTCTCGGTCTGTCTCGACGGCGAACTGGTGCTGGACCTCTGGGCCGGCCACGCCGACACCGCTCGCACACGGCCGTTCGAGGGGGATACGCTGGTCCCGGTCTTCTCCACCGGCAAGGCCGTGATGAGTCTGATGATCGCCCACGCGGTGGAGCGTGGCCTGATCGCCTATGACCAACCGGTCGCCGAGGTCTGGCCCGAGTTCGGCCAGGCGGGAAAACACCAGATCACCCTGGCTCAGATGATGAGCCATCAGGCCGGGCTGCCGGGGTTTGCCCAGAGCATCGAGCCCGCCCTGTGGTTCGACCGCGAGGCGGTGGTGGATCGCTTGGCGGCCCAGGCGCCCATGTGGCCGCCGGCTGCGGCCTCGGGCTATCACCCCATCACCATCGGCTTTCTAGCTGGCGAGGTATTCCGGCGCGTCGACGGCCGCAGCATGGGCCAAGCCCTGCGCGAGGACTTCGCCGAACCCTTCGGTCTCGACCTGTGGATTGGCCTGCCAGGGGCCGAGCATGGCCGCATCGCGCAACTGAGAAAGCCGGCGTCGGCGCCGGACCTGGGGACCATCGACGCCATCAAGCGCTCGGCGTTTCTGGATCGCGGCTCCTCGCCTGGCGGGCGCGGCTCGGCCGAATGGCGCATGGCGGAGATCCCCTCGGCCAATCTGCACGGCCGCGCCGACGCCCTCGCCCGGATCATGGGGATTGTCGCCACCGGCGGGCTGATGGAAGGCAGGCGGGTGCTGTCCGGGTCCACCTGCGCCCAGGCGACGACCGAGCGCATCCAGGGCCCCGACAAGGTGCTGCCCTTCACCATGAGCTGGGCGGCCGGCTTCACGCGCAACGCCGGGCTGGACATCTTCGGTCCCAACCCAGAAGCAGTCGGCCACTGCGGCTGGGGCGGCTCCATGGTCATGGCCGATCCTGCGCGCGGGCTGTCGGCCGCCTATGTCATGACCCGCCAGTCGCCCCACCTGATCGGCGACCCGCGCGCGCTGAGGCTGGTCGAGGCGCTCTTTTCAGCGCTTTGAGGCGTCTTCTGCCGACTCCAGCAGGCCTGGCTCGGACGCGACCACGGCGCGGGCGGCGCGGCGAGCCTTCAGTGCTCCCCAGGCGAAGACCAGAGCACCGGCCCAGATGAAGCCGAAGCTGACGCCCCTCAGCCAGCCGAACGCTTCGCCCTGCAGCACGCCGATGACAAACACCACGGTCGGCGCGAGAAACTGAATAAACCCCAGGGTCGAATAGGGCATACGCCGCGCCGCCCAGGCGAACAGGGCCAGGGGCGCCACGGTGATCGGCCCGGCCGCCATCAGCCACAGGGCGGCCTCAGGAGAGGCTGTGAAATGGCCCGCTCCCCGACTCTCGATGATCAGAATCCATAGAAGGCCCGGCCCGGCCAGCAGCAGGCACTCCAGAAACAGGCCAGGCTGAGCCTCAACTTCGACCCGCTTGCGGATGATCCCGTAAGCGCAAAAGGACACCGCCAGCAGAAGCGATATCCACGGCAGATGCCCCAGGGCCGCCGCCTGAAGGGCCACACCGACTCCTGCCAGGCCGATGGCGACGAGGCCCGCCCGGCTCAGCCGTTCCCGAAACAGCCACGCGCCGGCCGCCATGTTCAGCAGGGGATTGAGATAGTAGCCGAGGCTGGCTTCCAGCGTCCGGCCGTTGTTCACGGCCATCACATAGGTGGTCCAATTGGTTGCGATCAGCAGGGCCGAGATCACGATCCAGCCCATCACGCGCCGATTGGCGAGGGCGGTGCGGACCTGTCGCCATTGGCCCAGGACCAGCACCAGGGCCAGGGCGCAGACCACGCCCCAGGCGGCGCGGTGGCCCATGATCTCCCAGGCGTCGGCGCCGACCTGGTCCATCTGCTGGAACGCCAGCGGAATGACCCCCCAGATGGCGTAGCAGGCTACCCCCGCGATCAGGGCCGCGCGCGCGTCCGAGGCGGCGGGAGCAGGCGGCACGGTGATACCTCGCCTCAGACGGTCAGCGTTCGATAGCCGCTCTTGGGCTGGATCACGCCCTGCTCGTCCAGCAGTTGCGCGATCTGAACGGCGTTGAGGGCCGCGCCTTTCCTCAGATTGTCCGACACCACCCACATGGACAGGCCGTGCTCGACCGTCGGGTCGTTGCGAATACGTGAAACATAAACGGCGTGCTCACCGGCGGCGTCCACCGGGGTGATGTAGCCATCGGCCTCATGTTTATCGACGACAAGGACACCCGGTGCGTCGCGCAAAATCTCGCGCGCGTCCTCGGCATCCAGCGGGCTTTCGAACTCCAGATTGACCGCTTCGGAGTGGCCGACGAACACCGGCACGCGCACGCAGGTCACCGTCAGTTTGATCGAGGGGTCGAGGATCCTGTGGGTCTCGTCCCACATCTTGGCTTCCTCGTCGGTATAGCCGTCATCGCGGAAGGCGCCGATCATGGGGATGGTGTTGAAGGCGATCTGTTTTGGAAAAACCTTGGGCGTGGCGTCGCCCAGACCGTAGATAGCCTTGGTCTGGTTCCAGAGCTCGTCCATGCCCTGTTTGCCAGCGCCCGAAACCGACTGATAGGTCGAAACCACCGCCCGGGTGATGCGCGCGGCATCGTGCAGCGGCTTGAGCGCCACCACCAGCTGGGCCGTCGAGCAGTTGGGATTGG
>CAZITK010000144.1:0-5138 GCA_964542145.1 uncultured Brevundimonas sp. | reverse complement strand
GGCGGAAGCGGTCCTTGTCCAGCTTCTCGCCTGTGGCCGTGTCCCACAGACGACAGCTGTCCGGGCTGATCTCATCAGCCAGCAGGACACGGGCGAAGTCGTTCTCCCAGATGCGACCGAACTCGATCTTGAAGTCCACCAGGGTGATGCCGACCCCGGCGAACAGGCCCGACAGATAGTCGTTCACCCGCACCGTCATGGCCAGCATGTCATCCAGCTCCTGGGTCGAGGCCCAGTTGAAGGCGGTGATGTGCTCCTCGGTGACCATGGGGTCGCCCAGGTCGTCCTTCTTGTAGTAGAATTCGATGATCGAACGGGGCAGGGGCGTGCCCTCCTCGATGCCGAGGCGCTGGCTCATGGAGCCGGCGACGATGTTCCTGCACACCACCTCCAGCGGGATGATCTCGACCTCGCGTATCAGCTGCTCGCGCAGGTTCAGCCGCTTGATGAAGTGGTTAGTCACCCCGATCCCGTTCAGCTTGCTCATGATGAACTCGCTGATCTGATTGTTGATGACGCCCTTGCCCTCGAGCGTGGCCTTCTTCTGGGAGTTAAAGGCGGTGGCGTCGTCCTTGAAATACTGGATCAGGGTGCCGGGCTCAGGTCCTTCGAACAGGATCTTGGCCTTGCCTTCATAGACCTTCTTGCGGTTCGTCTTCATGGTGGTTCCGGCTGAGGAGTGTCGCCAGCGCGTTCAGCGCCGGCGTCCGGGGCGGAGGCGGGCGGCGCGGGAGACAGGGTGTCGGTGAGCGGTCGCCTTGGGGCGGATGATCGTCGCCCATCCTTTAGCCGAAGCCTGTCGCCCACACAAACCGGCGACTGCGAACCGCTTTTGGTTGCCTTCGGCCAAGGCGGCCCTATAGACGGGCGACGACTGGGCCTTGGGCCTGCATTAGGCATCATGGGATATGACGACCTTCGACGATCGCCAAACGGCCTTCGAGAGCAAGTTCGCGCTCGACCAGGAGCAGGAATTCAAGGCCGTCGCCCGCCGCAACAAGCTGTTCGGTCTGTGGGCGGCGGAAAAGATGGGCCTGTCGCCTGAAAGCGCGGAAGAATACGGCAAGGCCGTGGTTCGCGCCGACTTCGAGCAGCCGGGTGAGGAAGACGTTTTCCGCAAGGTCGCCGGCGACCTGAAGGGCTCGGGTCTGACTGTGTCCGAGGGCGAGATCCGCTCCAAGATGGACGAACTGGCCTCGATCGCGCGCGACCAGATTCGCGCCGGCGAATAAGCCCGAGTCGGATTACGGCTCCAGGAAGGCTCGTCCCTCCCGATCCTCGATCTCCACGATCCACAGGTCCGGATCGTACCGGCGCTGGCCCGCGGCATAGGCGTCCAGTTCGCCTTCCATCTCGCTTTGCACCGGCTCGATCCAGCGGACGCGTCCGTCCAGTCCGGTCGCCTCGCTGAACAGGCGCGCTCGGCGGGTGGAGGTGTCATAGGCCTTGACCAGGACCGCGCCGGCCTTGTCGTCGCCGCGCTTGACCACGGCGGCGAAGGCGCCGGCGATCTCGGCTCGGCGGATCAGGCCGGCGACCCAGACGTGGGTGGCGATCTGCATCGTGGAAACCTCTCGTCAACCCGCGGTTCACCTTGTCCGCACACGGCATGTTGGTGAGCTCGGGCCTAGCATGGTCGCATGTCAGGACGCATCCCCGATCCGCTGAAGGCGGCCCTGGCCGGTCTGCTGATCTGTGTCTCGCTTTTGGCCGGCGTGGCGCGCGCGGCGCCGACCGACGGCGTTTACGAACGCGCGCTGCTGCTCGAGGCCGACCGCCGCTGTGGCCTTTTCACGGGCGACGTCCGCGCCTCTCTGACCGCCTCGGCCGGCCTGGCCCGGTCCGCGGCCGAGCGCGCGGGCGCGGTGCGGACCGAAGTTCAGGCCGCCGCCCGGCGCGGGGAGGCCAGGGCGCGCGCGACCAGCTGCCAGTCAGCCGACCTCGCCCTCGCGGCGGATCGCCTACGCCGCGCCCATGCCGGATGGACTCAGCGGCCGCGCATGGCGTTCGACGCCGGCCAGGCCGTCTGGCGCGCGGATCGCACGCCGCGCGATCGCGCGCATTGGCGATTGGCGCTGGACGGACGGATCGGCGCCACGCCGGTGACCGTGGGGTATGCGACCGGCGCCGGCGAGACCGGCTTCGCCGCCGTCGTGGCTTTCCACGGCCGCCCCCGGCCCTATGCGGCGCGGATCGTGGCGCGCGATCCGGACCGCGCTCGCCATCCCGACCGACCGGCCGCCCGGGGCTCGGCGCCGCCGGCCGCCCCACGCATGCCCAGCCGCCACGTCTGGGCCGCCAGCCAGGGCCGGGCGGATGTCGCGCTGGCCCCGGAGGGCAGGCCCGCGCAAATCTGGCGCTTTCCCGAGAGGGCGGCCGAGGCCATCGCCGCCCTGGACCCGCGCGAGAGCTTCGCGGTTGAATTCCTGTTTCGGGACGACAGCGTGCTGACGGTGCGGTTCACGGCTGGCGAGTTTGCCGCGGCCCGGGCGTTCGTGGCCCAGGGCTAGCTGTCCGGTTCGGCCCGCGAAGGTCGCGCGTCGAGGACCGGCAGTCGGACCAGAACGGCGGAGCCCTGCTCCAGACGGCTGTCGACCATCATCCGCCCCCCGTGCAGTTCGGCCAGCGATCGCACCAGGGCGAGGCCGAGGCCCGTGCCCAGCGCGCGTTGCCCGGCCGAGCCCGCCTGTTCGAACGGCCGGCCGATCCGCTCCATGTCCTCCGGGCTCATGCCGACCCCGGTGTCGGACACGACCAGCTCCAGCTCGTCGCCCACGGCGTCGAGCGTGAGGGTCACAGCGCCGCCTTCCGGGGTGAACTTCACGGCGTTCGACAGCAGGTTGAGGGCAATCTGTTTCAGGGCGCGCTGGTCGGCCTCGATCGGCAGGGGCGCCGCGGCCAGGCGCGCCTCGAGACGAATCGTCTTCTGGGCCGCGGCCAGCTCGACCAAGGTGACGGCCGCATTGACCGGTTCGCGCGCATCGAACCGGGTCAGGGTCAGCTCATAGCGTTCAGCCTCGATCTTGGAGACGTCGAGGACATCTGTGATCAGGTCCAGCAGGTGGCCTCCGGCCTGGTGGATGGTGTCGGCGTACTCGGCGTAGCGGTCGGGCAGTGGGCCGAACAGGCGCTTTCGCATGATGTCCGAGAAACCGAGCACCGCGTTCAGGGGTGTCCGGAGCTCGTGCGACATGGAGGCGATGAATCGGGTCTTGCCGGCGGATTCCGCCTCGGCCGCCTGACGGGCCGCATCCAGCCGGGCTTCGCGGGCGCGTTGGGGCGTCGCGTCGTAAAGCTGGGCGACCAGCAGGCCGTCCAACGGACGGACGGCGAGGGCGACCCGACGGTTTGGCGCGGCGTGGGGCGTGAAGACGAGCTGGGCTTCGTCTCCGGCGTTGGCGCGGTCGAGGGCGGCCTGGACCAGGGGGCGATCCGCCGCTTCGGCGGCCTGGGCCAGCCCTTCTTCGAGCAGGGACTGGGCGGCGATCCCCGGCGGCGGGGCGCCGAAGGCGGCGAGCGCGCGGCCGGATGGCGTCAGCACCAGGCTGAGCCCCGGCATCTGGGCGAGCACGGCGCGCATGCGCGTCTCGTCCGGGCTTCGGAGCGAGCCGAGACGACCGAGAGCGATGCCGGCTCCGCCGGCGAGCAGCACGACCAGGGTCGTGACCGCAGCCAAGGTCGGCGCCGGCGATCCGATCCCGATGGCCAGGGCGGAAACCAGGCCGGAGGTCGCGGCCAGACCCGAGCCCAAGGCTCCGCCGAGGGCCAGGAGACTGCGCCGGGGCCCGGCGCCCCACCCGGACAGGGCGAAGCCTGCGAACAGGGGCAGGAAGACCAGGGCCGGGGTGGGCCCCGACAGACCGCCGGTCATGGCGGCGGCGGCCACGGCGGCCAGGACGAAACCGACCAGGATCATCCGCCGGATCCCCGCGCCGCCGATCAGGGTCAGCACGGCTCCGGCAAGCCCCGGCAGGGTCTGGATCAGCAGGGCGGGCACGACCGAGGGTTCGATCCGGTCCGGCTCCAGCCACCCCGCCGCCAGGGCGGACAGGCCCAGGCCCGCCGCGAGCGCCAGGCACCAGGCGGCGGCCAGGGGCGAGGCGGGCGTCGGCCCGCCCTCGCCATCCGGCGCGGGCAGCTGCATCAAGGGCGCGAAACGGCGTCTGATCACCCGGCGGCGGGCCCTCCAAATGCCCAGGATTCGGGCGACGGCCGCCCGGTCGAGGTCGCGAGCCTAGTCGTCCGGTCGCCGACCCGCGATCCTCTTCCCGCCTGAGGGGAACGCGTTCGGCGCTTTTGGCGACCAGGCGGCGGACGGGGTGGGGTTCGCCCGCTGCGGCGCAGAGTCCAGTTTGTCCAGTTCGTCCAGTTGGAGCAGAGTCCAGTTTGTCCAGTTCGTCCAGTTGGGCAGGGTGCGCGTGACCGCGGCGGATTGCTCCGCAAGGCCGTCGCGCCTATCTGGCGCCCATGAACGCACCCGCCCCGATCGACGACGTCCTGCGAGAGCTGGTGGAGGAATTCGATCTCCTCGGCGATTGGGAGAGCCGGATCGAATACGTCATCGATCTGGGACGCGAGCTGGCGCCCCTGCCGGACGCCGACCGGATCGAAGGCAACAAGGTGCCGGGCTGCGCCGCCCAGGTGTGGCTGGCGATCCGCCGTGACGGCGGGCGAATGACGTTCCTGGCCGATTCCGACAGCGCCCTGTCCAAGGGCAATATCGCGCTGCTGTTGCGGCTGTATTCCGATCGCACGCCGGAGGAGATCCTCGACTTCGACGCGCGGGCGGCGCTGGACCGGCTAGGCCTGCCCCAGGCCCTGACCCGACAGCGGGCCAATGGGCTCAACGCCATGGTCGGCCGCATCCGCGAGGCGGCCCTGGCGCGGGCGGCGGCCTAGGATAGGCCCTCGCTTGGCGGCTCACGAAGACGGTCCGCCGATCGCGAAAACCCGTCATGGCCGGGCTTGTCCCGGCCATCCATACCCGCAACTCCCACCATGGTGCGCTAGCGGAAAATCCCGGACGTATGGACCCCCGGCACAAGGCCGGGGGTGACGATCCAATAGAGGGTCGAGGGGGCTCGAATGCCGGCTACGGCCGTCTGCTTCACCCGCCGTAGTGACGGGCCAACTGGGCA
>CAZITK010000143.1:0-5139 GCA_964542145.1 uncultured Brevundimonas sp. | reverse complement strand
GCCTCCAGCACCTCGCCCTCCAGCCGCTTCATCAGCTCCAGCGAGACATAGAGGAAGTTGCCGGTGCCGCAGGCGGGGTCCAGCACGCGGGTCGTGCACAGCTGATGATGAAAGGCGCGCACGGCGGCGACCGCCTCTCGTCTTGCGCTATCGCGCTCCGCGCTACTTGAGCGCGCCAGCTCCCCCCGCTCCTTGGCGTCGCCGGCCTTCAGCTGGGCCGCGTTCCAGTCGGCGCGCAGCGGCTCCATCACCGTCACCTCGACCAGCCGCTCGACATAGGACCGGGGCGTATAATGCGCGCCCAGCTTGCGCCGCTCGGCCGGGTCCAGCGCCTGCTCCACCAGGGTGCCGAAGATGGCGGGTTCGACATAGCGCCAGTCATGGCGGCTGGCGGCCAGCAGCTCGCCGATCTCCTCGCGCGTCATCGGAAACGCCTTGGCGTCCCGGAACAGATTGCCGTTGAACCAGCGCAGACGGGTGCGGAACAGCGAGAAGAATCGGTCGGCGTGGTCCCGCGCGTCCATCTTGCGCCACAGCTCCTGCAACAGGGGCGCGAAGCTGTCGGCACCCTCCAGCGAGTCTTCCAGCAGCTTGGTGAACTCGCCCTTGGGCAGCAGGTCCACGTCCTCGGCGAACATCGTGAAGATGCAGCGCATCAGGAAATGCGCCACCTCCTCCGCCGGGTGATTGCGCTCCAGCCGGCGCGACACGGCCGCCAGCCGCTCGGCGATCTGGCGCGTCACCCTCGCCGCCTCGCGCGTCGGGTCCAGCGACTGAGGGTCGGTCCAGATCGCCTTCAGCCGGGCCTGAACCTCCTCGCGCCGCAGGTCCTCCAGCCGCACCCGGAACCCCTTGCGGTCGGGAAAGTGGGTATAGGCCCGGCCGCTGCCCGAGAAATCGGCATAGACCTCGAACACATAGCCCACGTCGCAGACGATGATGAACGGCGGCGCGGCGTGGTCGGGCGGCAGGCGAAAGACATAGTCCTCGGCCTGTTTGCGCGCGTTGCGCATCAGCACATCCCATTTGCCCTGGGACGCGGCGGTCGAGGCGGCCTCGTCGGGCTTGAACAGCGCCTGCTGGCCGTCGTCACGCTGGCTGGCCCGCGACTGCTTGGCCTCCAGGATGAAGCAACCGCGCTTGTACAGGTCGATCCGCAGGGTCGAGGCCGTGCCCTCGCTCTCGCGCCGCTTCACCCCGCGCTCGAACACATAGTCGTTGCCGGCGGTGTCGTCCGACGCCGGATCGGGGCGCGGCAGGTCCAGCGCCTCGCACAGCTCGGACAGGAACATCTGGTAGTTGGCCCGCTCGGCCCCGCCGCGTGCGGCGCTCCAGCGATCGATGAAGGCGTCGATGTCCAAGCGTCTCTCCCCTGCCCGCACTTGGCCCGTATCGCCTCTGCGTTGCAAGCGGTGGGCAAGCCGCTGATCTCCCATTGGCCCGCACCACCCGCCTCCGGCCTCGCCGCGCCTCGCGCGACGGCAGCGCCCATCTGCGCCCCACCCTCCAGAACCATGAGACACTGCCTCCCGCCCCTTGGACACTCTCCCGCTCCGCCCCACGGCCCCATCGGACTCGCCTTGGACTCCTGGACTCAAAAAGTTTGGCCTACGAACTCCTCGTCACCCCCGTGCTCGTCACGGGGGTCCATACGCTCGAACCCAGCCGACGGCCCTCCAGCGGACACCCTGACCAGGCTTGTCATCCCGGACGGCGCGAAGCGACGAGCCGGGACCAGGCGCACCGCATCCACCCTCGTCCCGGACAGTCGCGAGCGCGACTTCCGAGATGACAAGA
Source organism: uncultured Brevundimonas sp. (assembly GCA_964542145.1). Taxonomy (GTDB): domain Bacteria; phylum Pseudomonadota; class Alphaproteobacteria; order Caulobacterales; family Caulobacteraceae; genus Brevundimonas. The sequence goes on along the minus strand of CAZITK010000143.1, from coordinate 3,342 downwards.
CCCCAAGGCCTTGGACTCCTGGACTCAAAAAGTTTGGCCTACGAACTCCTCGTCACCCCCGTGCTCGTCACGGGGGTCCATACGCTCGAACCCAGCCGACGGCCCTCCAGCGGACGACCCCGAGCGTATGGATGCCCGGAACGGGTCCGGGCATGACGAAGGACGGTCCGTTGGACTCCTGGACTCAAAAAGTATCGACCAGCCCGCCGACCTTGCCCCCCTGCCCCTTTTCCCCTATACGCCCCGCCTTTCCGGGCTTCGGTCCCGGTGCGGACCATCAAAGGACGCGGGAAGTCATCCCCGTCGCCGCATCGGGAGCCATCGTCTGGGGACTTTAACCCGGTCCCTGGGCGCCGAACCCATCACAAGGGAATGACGCATGGCTCTCTATGAGCACACGGTCATGTCGCGCCAGGACATCAGCGCGCAACAGGCCGAAGCGCTGAACGACACCATCAAGGGCTTGATCGAGGAAGCCGGCGGCTCCGTCGCCAAGATCGAGTACTGGGGTCTGCGCAACCTCACCTATCGGGTGAAGAAGAACCGCAAGGCGCACTATTCGCTGCTCGCCGTCGACGCCCCCCCGACCGCCATGGCCGAGGTCGAGCGTCAGCTGTCGCTCAACGAAGACGTGCTGCGCTGGCTGACCGTCCGCGTCGAGGAACTCGACCTGGAGCTGTCGCCCCTGCTGGCCCGTCGCGAACGGGAGCGCGAGCGTGACCGCGACCGCACCCCGCGCTCCGACGACGCCCCCGCCGCCGACGCCCCGGCCGCGAACTGAGGATCACGGACATGACCGACACGACCGCGCGCTCCGGCGCTCCGACCCCGGGCGCCCCGGCCGGCTCCGCCCCGGCCCGCCGCCCGTTCCACCGTCGCCGCAAGGTGTGCCCGTTCTCCGGCGCCGATGCTCCGAAGATCGACTACAAGGACGTCAAGCTCCTGCAACGCTACATCTCCGAGCGCGGCAAGATCGTCCCGTCGCGCATCACCGCGGTGTCCCAGAAGAAGCAGCGCGAACTGGCCCGGGCCATCAAGCGCGCCCGCTATCTCGCCCTCCTGCCCTATGTGGTGAAGTGATATGAAGGTCGTTCTGCTCGAACGCGTCGAGAACCTCGGCGCCATCGGCGACGTCGTCACCGTCAAGGACGGCTTCGCCCGCAACTTCCTGCTGCCGCGCGACAAGGCTCGTCGCGCCACCAGCGCCAACCTCAAGGCCTTCGAAGTCGAACGCGCCGCCATCGAGCAGCGTAACGAGAAGAACAAGGCCGACGCCCAGAAGGTCGCCGACAAGATCGACGGCCAGACCTACGTCATGATCCGTCAGGCCGGCGAAACCGGCCAGCTCTACGGTTCGGTCTCCGGCCGCGACGTGGCCGAGACGGTCCAGGCCGAGGGCGGCAAGATCGAACGCTCCCAGGTGGTGCTCAACACCCCGATCAAGACCCTGGGCGTCCACGAGGTGCTGGTTCGCCTGCACGCCGAGGTCCAGGCCACGGTCAAGATCAACGTCGCCCGCTCGCCCGACGAAGCGGAACGCCAGGCCAAGGGTGAGGACGTCATCGCCTCGCGCTTCGACAACGAACGCGAAGCCGCCCAGGAACAGGCCCGCGACCTGTTCGAAGGCGGCGCCGGCCAGCAGGAAGGCCTCGGAACCGAGGCCTGATCCTTGAGACCGAGCCTCTGAAGAGTGATCAGGGCGCGCTCCATTCGGGGCGCGCCCTTTTCAGTGGCGGCGCGCCGTGCTCATCTCGCGGTCTCGGAGGGACCCATGCTCAGACCGCTCGTGCTCGTCCTGGCCCTGCTGGCCGCCCTCGCCGCCTCGCCGGCCATGGCCCAGACCATGCCCCTCGACGACTTCGTGGCGCGCGCCAACCGCATCCCGCTCAACCCCACCTCCGCCATCCGTCCCGATGCGCGGCGACTTGTGCGCGAGTTCAACGCGGCGATGTCGGCGCTCAGCGCCGAGCAGCGCGCCCTGCGCGAGGCGGGCCGGCCGCGCGACACCTGCCCGCCCGAGAAGCTCCAGTTCAATCCGCGCCAGACGCTGGATCATCTGAACGCCATCCCGGCCGCCCAGCGCGCGCGCATGACCACCACCGACGGCCTGCGCCACTGGATGGCCGCCCGCTGGCCCTGCCCGGCGCCATGATGCTCCGGGCCGTGATCCTGGGTCTCGCCATGGTGATGGCCGGGCTGAACGTCTCCCCGGCTCTCGCCCAGTCGATGACGGTCGCCACCTTTCTCAAGACCGCCGAGCCCATTCCCCGCAATCCGACCTCGGCCCTGCGTTCCGACGCCAGGCGCCTGATCCGCGAGGTCACCCGCTCGGTCGAGCAGCTCAAGGCCGAACAGGCCTCAGCCCAGGCCGCGGGCCTCCGCCCGGCCCACTGCATCCCCCCGCGCGGCACCGGCATAACGCCCGAAGCCCTGGTCGAGCGCTTCGAGACCATGCCGGCCGCGCGGCGGCAGATCACGGTGGTCGACGCGCTGCGCGACTGGATGGTCGAACGCTATCCCTGTCCGGGCTGAGCTGACTTCATTGGCGTTTCCCAAGGCGTCCCCAACCGCCTCGGATTTCCCCACAGACGACCCCGCGACCGGGCCTGTCGCACGCGCGCGGGAAGGGTATGGCCATAACCAATGAACGCCTTCGCCCCCCTGCCCTTCGCCCCGCCGTCCGAAACGCCCGGCATCTCGGTCATGCCGCACAACCTGGACGCCGAGCAGGCTCTGCTGGGCGCCCTGATGTTCGACAACGGCGTGTTCGAGCGCCTGTCCGACCGCTTGCGCGGCGCGCACTTCTTCGAGCCGTTCCACCAGCGGCTGTTCGAGGCCATCGAGGACTATATCCGCCAGGGCATGCTGGCCGAGCCCACCATCCTGATGGAGCGGTTCCGCCAGGACCCGGCCTTCGAGGAGTTCGGCGGCCTGCGCTACCTGGCCGACCTGGTCGACCGCGCCCCCCCCGGCGCCAACGCCCCCGACTACGCCCAGCTGGTCTATGACCTAGCCCTGCGCCGCGAACTGATCCGCATCGGCGGCGACATCGCCCGCGAGGCGCCCGACCCGACCACCCCGGCCATGGACCAGATCGAGCACGCCGAGCAGTCGCTCTATACCCTGGCCGAGACGGGCAAGCCCTCCTCCGGCTTCGTCAGCTTCTCCCAGGCCCTCGCGGGCGCCGTTCAGATGGCGGGCGAGGCCTATCAGCGCGACGGCGGTCTGGCGGGCCTGGCGACCAATCTCGATGATCTGGATCAGAAACTGGGCGGCCTCTACCCGTCCGACCTGCTGATCCTCGCCGGCCGCCCCTCGATGGGCAAGACCGCGCTCGCCACC
>CAZITK010000142.1:0-5139 GCA_964542145.1 uncultured Brevundimonas sp. | reverse complement strand
CTGGAAAGGTCTGAAAACGGTTCTGGATCAACGGCTTCAGCCGACTCGGACTGCTACAGCAACCTGCTACACAAACCGTCCAAACGGCCGTCTTCACCGTCTCCACGGTCACCCCATAGTCGGCGCGCAAATCCCCCCGGCCTGATCGTCAGGGGAAGGGTCTTTCATGTGCGGGTGGGCCACACCCACTTCCTGATGAAACGGCTGCCCAACGTGAAGACCGAGATCAGCCTCCATATCCTGGCCTACAACATGAAGCGGGTGATGGCGGTGATCGGAACGAAGCCCCTTATCGAAGCGATCAGAGCCTGAGAAGGAGGCGCTCCGCGCCTCGTCGCGACCCCCTCCAGCCACAGCTCCGCACGTTTTTACACGGCCTCAGTCATGACGGGAAATCCACCGCCTATACGATGGGACCGTCCCCGGAAGCTCGACCGAACCCCCAATGCCACCAGCGGAGAACCGCGGGGTTTCGCGTGCATCGCGTCTGACCTAGGTTATGCCGCCAGGAGCCCCGCTCCATGTCAAATCGCCTATCAGAGCAAGTGCACTTCTTTCCGACTCCAGAAGCCGCAGCGCTCTTGCGCATCTCACCAAGAACTCTTGAGAAGCATCGCCGCCAAGGGACAGGGCCTGATTATCGTCGAGCCGGCGGCGCCATTCTCTACACACGGGATGCCTTAGAAGCCTGGACGCTCCCCTCGCGAAACTAAGAGCTTAGCCAGCGCGCGGGGCAACCAGTTCGGCGGTGCGCTGCCAACCGACAGGACGGTCTGCCCCCGGCGTCGATCGCTCGATGATGGTGCGGGTGGTCGGGCTCGAACCGACACTCCTCTCGGAACTGGATTTTGAATCCAGCGCGTCTACCAATTCCACCACACCCGCACAGGCGCTAGCCGCTTCGCTCCTATCCTGCACCTAGCCGGTTTTCAACCAATCTCGGTGGCGGCGGCTGACGTTGCGGACGTCCGGCGACGACTGGCCTTGAGGGGTTGCTGCGACACGCTGCCGCATGGAAGACAAACAACTTTTTGAGTCCGGCGCGTCTACCAATTCCACCACGCCCGCTCGGAACGGCATACGAACGAAGCACGACCTAGCTGTACCCCGCTACTCTTATGCAGCGCCTAAGACCGGCGATGCCACGGCTCGGCTTTTTCGTCTAGAGCCTTGGAGTTGGAATATTTCGCCTCAGCCAAGTCGCTTGCCCCTGCGCTCAGGATTACCGCACAACACCTATGATGCACCTGATGTCGTGAACTGGCCGTAGTGGAATGTCGGCTTTTGGAAGAAGAGACAGAAAAGCGGACGCGCAGCGGCTACCGCGGGCTGGGACGGGACGCGCCCGCGCATACATTTGCCGCCGGGCTCAAACGCCGGCATGGCCAGCGTTCGCTGATCGGCGGTCTGGGGGTTTCATAAAACGCCTTCTAGACGATACCCTGGCCATCAAGACGGGCGCCACGAACGACTGGCTGCGCCCGCCTCAGCGGGCGGAGGAACTTTACGGCGTGGCCAACCTTCATGCTATCGCCACCGGCGCCGCCAGTGGCCCCAGCCTGCAGATGGAGCGTTGGTCATGCCTGACAACCAGAAGGGCCGTGTCGCGGTCATCACGGGATCCGCAGCTGGTCTCGGCAAGGGGATCGCCGAACGCCTGGCCAGGGACGGTTTCAAGGTCGTCCTCAGCGACATCAACGAGGAAGCGCTGGCGAACACAGAACAGGAATTCAAGGATGCGGGTCATGACGTGCTGGCAGTCAGGGCCGATGTGTCAAACCGTGACGACCAGAAAAAACTGGTCCGGGCCGCCGCCGAAAAGTTCGGGAGGGTCGACGTCTTCGTCAACAATGCCGGCATCGAGTCCGTCGGGCCTCTGCTCGACATCGAAGGCGGCGAGGTCGACAAGGTGATGAACATCAACGTCAAGGGCGTCCTGTTCGGAATTCAGGCGGCCGCCGAGCAGATGAAGAGCCAGAAGGGCGTCGGCAAGATCATCAATGCCTGCTCGATCGCCGGGCACGAAGGTTATGAAATGCTCGGGCTCTACTGCGCTTCCAAGTTCGCAGTTCGCGCGCTGACTGTCGCGGCCGCCAAGGAGCTTGCTCCGCACAACATCCGCGTCAACGCCTATTGCCCCGGAGTCGCGGGGACTTCGATGTGGGACCGCATCGACGCCGCCTTCGCCGAGCACACCGGCGCCGAGCCAGGCGAGTCGTTCAAGGAATTTTCCGCCGGCATTCTTGTCGGGCGCACGCAAGAGCCGGAGGATGTCGCCAACCTCGTCGCCTTCCTCGCATCGAGCGACGCCGATTACATCACTGGCCAGGCCATCATCTCCGATGGCGGGATGGTTTTTCGGTAGCCGCACGCCAACGTTTTTGCAGTTTCTAGGGGTAGGTTTCTATGGGATATTTCGGCAAATACGATCGACCTGCTGATCTTCTGGCCGACGAAAGCGTGACTACGGAAGAGAAGATCGAACTTCTTGAATCGTGGCGAGATGACAAAGAGGCGTACTTGCGGGCCTCCGGAGAAGGCATGCAGGGCCCTAGTCGATCTGAAGCTCTCAGCCTCATTGAAAACGCGCTGATTTCGCTTCGCGAATAACCGTCCCGTGATGGCTGCTTGGCGCGGGCGGGCCGCGCCGGTCAGGTTGGATGTCGATGATCGGCCGCCAGTGGCTGAGCTCAATCTCGCAGGACATTCTCGGCATTGATCCCGGCATTGGCGACCATGATGTCGACCGATCCGAACTGCTGACGGCCGCCTGCACCAGCCGACGGCGGGGTCTCGTTCCGCCACCAGGCTATTCTGCCGAGCCGGCCGTGAAGAGTCCTGACGTTCGCCCCTTCCGTTAACGGGACGCCAAGCCTGGCCGTTTAAGGGTGATTGGTCGCCATGTCCCAGAACAGGACCTTCTCCCGTGACCGATCAGACTTTGGCTCTCAAGGGCCTGCCCTCGACGCACCGCGAGGCCGGCGCCTCATCGCGCGTCTCGTGCAACGGCGAACGTCGCGGCCTGTTCAACCGCAGACTGCCGGATCGTCGATCCTCGGACAATCGCATCAACGCCCACGCTCCGCGTCGATCTCGACTGACCTTGTGGTCATGCTGGGCTCTGTCAGCGACCGTCACGGTCTTTTTCCTGATCGTGATCGCGGGCGAGGTGCTGTATCAACGCCCGTTGTATCCGACCCTGGCTGTTACCGGCGCCCTGGTCGCGCTCAGCGCCATCGCGTTCATGTTAGGCCTTATCGAACAGCGGCTGATCGAGATACGCCTGGAGTTGATGATGGCCAACGGTGGGGGCCGCAGCGGGGACAGGCCCGACGTCGATTGGTCAGGCGGACCCGACCGGCGTCGCTCCGATCGCCAACAGGCGGACCGGAAGAAGGCCTGATATCCGAGGGGCAGGGAGGCTCAGCCTGACCGGACCTCTGGACCCCCCCTCCGGGTCGCGCCGACAACACAACATGACGTTAACTTTCAGCCCGTTTCGGGTGGCGTGGCGCCCGCATGCGGCAACCGCGCATGATGTCGCCTCTCCCGACACGTCAGTGGCCGATCAGGGTCGGCAGGGCCTGCCAGACAATCGACACGAGGCTGATCCCGGCGCCGAGCACCGCCAGGTGCTCGCGGAAGCGCCAGTCTGCGTCATCCTCGCCACGACGCAGTCGACGAAGAGACAGGCCGATCAGGCCCGCCACCGCCACCGCGCAGATGACGCTGAACCCCAGCCCCGCCATGCGCCAGCCGAACGCATCGGCGCGGTCGATCACATCGCCGATGCTGGCGATGACATAGACGCCGAGGAAATGGATCGCCCAAACGATCAGTCCTCCCAGCATCCAGGCCCAGCGCATCATGCTCAGCCTCCCGGGAACAGGTGGGTCAGCGCCACGCCAAAGGCTCCGGCCCCGGCGGTGTATCCCATGAACAGGGCGATCAACTGAAAAGTCGAAGGCCGCCGCGCCTCCACGTGGCCGAACAGATAGCGCAGCAGGACATGGATCCCCATCAAGCCGGTGATCCCGGTCATGGCCCCTTGCCACGACAACAGCGAGGCCACCGCCGCGCCGTGGGCATTCTGCGAGGGCCGCAGCCCCGCCGCCAACCAGGTCTGGATGTCGGCGTAGGCGGTGAACCCCAGAACGATCGCGCCCGATACCATCAGGGCGGTGGCGACCAGCGGGCTGCGCGCCCGATCGCGGGCCAGAGCACAGCAAGCGAGCCAGCCGAGCACCCCCGCCAAACCGTAGAAGGAAAGCAACAGGCCCGTGGCCATGAGGGGGGGAGGCGCCCCCCAGGCGTCGATGTTGCGGCTCCAGAGGAAGACGTAGCTGAAGGCGTTCAGCAGCAGGATCATCCCCGCCACCATCAGGGTGATCACCATGGCCCACCACCCGTGGCTTCTGGGCCCGGAGACATAGGTCGGAAGCATGATCCCCCCCCCCACGTCCACCTGATCGGCCAGGCGCGGCCGATCCAGGTTCCAGGCCCAGCGCATCAAGCAGAAGACCGCGCCTACGGCCGCCGCCAGAGACGGCCAGTAAGCCTGGACGGTCAGCAGCAGAAAGGCGGCCGCCGTCATCACCGCCGCCAATACATGCCACGCCGAGGGATTCGGCATCCTCTGCAGATACTGCGGCTCAGCGTTCAGGCTGGAGGTGACCAAGGTCTCGCGCTCGCCGGTCACACTGTTGGGCAGGAAGTAGCGGCCTTCGCTCACGTCCCTGGTCAGATTGCGGTCATCCCACAGAGGATACAGGCTCTTCACCACCGGGATGGAGCGCACCGAATACAGGCCGGTCGGCAGCCATTCCAAGCCCGGGCCCTCATGGACGTTGCCGGCGTCTCGGTCCCCGAAAGGCCGGAAATTGCGGATCATGTCGATGATCCAGATCAGAACCGCCCCGGCGAACAAGAAGGCGCCCACGGTGGTGACCATATTGATCACGTCCCAGCCCCGATCCGGCAGATAGGTATAAACCCGCCTCGGCATGCCCATCAGCCCCACCAGGTGCATGGGCAGGAAGGTGACGTGCATGCCGGCGAACATCAGCCAGAACACCCAGCGCCCCCAGCGCTCGCTGAGCGGCCGCGACGACGACATCGGCAGCCAGTAGTAGATCGCCC
>CAZITK010000141.1:0-5141 GCA_964542145.1 uncultured Brevundimonas sp. | reverse complement strand
AGCCGCTTCACCATGAAGGCGATCTGGGTCTTGTCGGCGTGGCCGGCCCCGACCACGGCCTTCTTGATCAGGTTGGGGGAATATTCGGCGACGCTGAGCCCGCAGCGCGCCGGGGCCAGCATCACCGCCGCGCGGGCGTGGCCGAGCTTGAGCGTCGAGGCCGGGTTCATATTGACGAAGACCTCCTCGATCGCCGCCTCGTCACAGGCGTGGACGGTGCAGACCTCGGCTACCGCCTCCATCAGGCAAAGCAGGCGTTGGGCGAAGGGCGCGCGCTCGTCGGGCGTCACCACGCCATGGGCTACCCAGCTCAGGCGCGAGCCCTCGCAGGCCAGCACACCCCAGCCGGTGCGCCTCAGACCGGGATCCAGTCCAAGGATGCGGCCTCCCCCGCGCGGAATCGGAACGTTCGCCATCCGTTCCCTTCTGCCCGAAAGAGGGTTAGCGAACAATGACCGGGATGGCGGCGGCTCAGTCGTCGCGAGGCGACAGGGTGAAAGCCTCGACGTGCGGCGAGGCGGCTAATCGGTCTGCCAGGGTGCGAATATCCTGGTCGCCCGTCACCTTGAGCTTCCAGCTCTGGGTGATGAGACCGCTTTCTCCCGCCAAGCTCAGTCCCATCGCAGCCGGCGTCGGATCGAGCTCGCAGATCACCTTGCGCACGGCTTCGGGCGCGGCGGTGTCGTTTCGCCGCCAGCTGGCCGTTGCGTCAATCACCTGCCGTGCCGGCAACCGCATGCTGATAAGCCTAAGCAAAACCAGAATGGCCGCCGTCACCGCCGTCCCCAAGGCCCCCAATGCATACATGCCCACGCCGAACAGGATGCCCAACGATGAAGTCACCCACAAACTGGCCGCGGTAGTGAGTCCGTGGATTGAAAAGCCCGTGCGGAAGATCACCCCCGCGCACAGAAAACCGATGCCGGTCAGTATGCCATGCGCCATCCGGGTCGGATCTGTGACGATGTTCTCGCCGGGCAGGGAGGCGAACGCCCATTCGCCCTGGCTCATCGCGGCTTGCATCAATAGGGCTGAGGCTAGGCATACGAGGATATGGGTGCGGAAGCCCGCCGCCCGACCGCGCCATTCTCGCTCCAGCCCGATCAGTCCGCCCGCGACGATGGCCCCGATCATCGGCCACAGCTCGGGCATCGTCAGGGTGTTCAGGCCGTTGTCCATCATCGCCACGGCAACGGTTCGCGATTGGCGAATGTTCCGGCCGGATCAGCCCGCGTATTTGGCGGCGTCCTCGTCCGACACTTCTTCGTTGGAATAGACAGCCGACACGTCGTCCTCGGCGTCCAGCGCGTCCAGCAGCTTGAACAACGTCCCTACCGCCTCGCCCGTGACCGGAACCTCGGACTGGGGCTTCCAGACGATGGCGGTCGACTTGGGGTCGCCCAGCACCTTGGACATGGCCTCGGCCACTTCGTTCAGGTCCTCGAAGGCGGTCCAGATGGTGTGGCCCGGCGCGTCCTCATAGACGTCGGGTTTTTCCAGGTCGCTCTCGACATCCTGGGCCCCGGCCTCGATGGCGGCTTCCATGACCGCGTCTTCGGTACCTGCTTCAGCCGAATAGACGATCTTGCCGACGCGATCCCACATGAAGGCGACCGAGTTGATCTCGCCCAGTGCGCCGCCGTTCTTGGAAAAGGCCGCGCGAATATTCGATCCCGCTCGGTTCCTGTTGTCGGTCAGGGCCTCGACGATAATCCCGACCCCGCCGGGCCCTCGCCCCTCATAGCGGATCTCCTCCATCGTATCGGCGTCTCCCGACGACGCCTTGTTGATGGCCCGCTGGATCACGTCTTTGGGCAGGCTCTCGGCCTTGGCGTTGTTCACCGCCAGCCGCAGCCGCGGGTTCATCGCCGGGTCAGGCAGGCCCGACTTGGCCGCCACGGTGATATCCCGGGACAGTTTGGAAAACAGCTTGGAGCGTTGCGCGTCGGCCCGCCCCTTCCTGTGCATGATGTTCTTGAATTTTGAGTGGCCGGCCATTCAGTCTCGGGGGCGTTTAGGTCGTATCGATGGACGCGCGGTCTAGCGCAGGCGCACCACGCTGTCACGATGCTCCGGAACCGCCCCGAAGGCGGGGGATTTCACCTTCGATCCCTGAAGTGACGACGAGGAACCGCCATGGGCGCCGAAGAAGCTCTTTACGACGACGATGACCTGGACGAGGCTGACATCGTCGAGTGGTACGAAGCCCGGCCGGTGACCATCTCCACCGCCGTGGCGACTGGTTCGGTCATCGCGGCCTTCGCCCTCGGCGTATTGACCGCCGTAGGGGCGCTGGCGCTACTGGGGCAGTTCGACGACTGATGACAACAGGCGGCGCGCTGGGTCAGACCCGGCGCGGCGCAGCGTCATACCTCCGCGTCGCGCTCCATATCCTGGCCTTGGACGATGGTGTTTCGCTCCACGCCCGTGTCCGTGTCCGTCTCGTCATCAAAATCGTCCACCGCCGGGTCGCGCTGGGCGTTCAGTTCGCGTTCCCCCAAGCCCAGACCCTGTTCACGAGCCCGGTTGGCCTCCACCTCGTTGGTGTCGAAATGGGCGTCCTTGGGCTTATTGTCATCAGTCATTGAGAGGGTCCTTGTTGCTCGTCAGTGAGGGCAACCGGCGACCTGGCCCACGGTTCCCCGCGCGCCCTTGCCGCGTTGCAGAGCTGCGGGGAGCCGCCTAAGGGTCAAACCGATGAACGCCCCGTCCACGAGCCTGTCGCTTACGGCCGCCTTCGCGCTCGCCCTGTCTGCCTGCACAGACAGCGCGCCGCCGGCGTCCTCGGCGGCGGAGACGCCTCTCACCGATGCGTTTGCCGTTGCCCTGGCGCTCGACCCTGGCGGGCTTCGCGCCGTCAACACCGACACCGGCGCCAGTCGTCTGATCGCGTTTGACCAGCCCGAAGGCGCGGTCGTCGCGGTGGTCGGCCGCGCCCTCGGCGCCGAGCCCACCGAAACCGGGACCAACAGCGAGTGCGGCGCCGGACCCCTGCGGTTCGCCAGCTGGAACGACGGCCTGACCCTGTGGAGCCAGGAAGGCCGGTTCGTCGGCTGGGCTGTCAATCGCGCCGGCCCCACGACGATGGGTGGCATCGGCGTCGGTTCGACCCGCGCCCAGATCGAGGAGACCGTGGTGGCCGAATTCAGCCACGGATCGCTGGGCAAGCAATTCCGCGCCGGCGGCCTGCACGGCGTCATGGATGACGGCCGCGCCGCGCATATCTGGGCCGGGGTCAGCTGTAACTTCGGGTAGGAACTGCAGCGTCCGGCGTCAGCCGCCGCCAACGAACTGGACGATTTCCAGCCGATCTCCGCCAGTCACGGGCGTCGTTGCGTGCAACGAGCGCGGAACGATCTCCTGATTGCGCTCGATGGCGACCTTGTCGGGATTGAGCGACAGCTCCGCCACCAACTCGGCCAGGGTCGTGGCCTCGGTCGCGCGCGGTTCGCCGTTGAGGGTGATCTGCATGGTTCCCATGTGATCGTTCGCGCGGCGTTTCGCCAGAGGCGCCCATGGACCCAGTGCTTTGACGCCGGGTCAGGCTGGGCTAAAAGGCGCGCCCCTTTGCGGATTCTCCTCCGCCCCGCCCGGAAGCGCCGCTTGGCCGATCTCGTCCTCCACGTCCTGAACGGCCCGAACCTCAATCTCCTGGGGACGCGCGAGCCCGAGGTCTATGGCCGCGACACCCTGACCGACATCGAGGCGCGGTGCCGGCAGGCAGCCGAGGGCGCCGAGATCGTCTTTCGTCAGACCAACCACGAGGGCGAACTGATTGACTGGGTCCAGGCGGCCGGTCGCGAGGCCCGGGTCCTGATCATCAACCCCGCCGCCTATGGCCACACCTCGGTGGCCCTGCTGGACGCGCTCCGCAGCCTGTCGATCCCCGTGATCGAATGCCATCTGTCCAATCCGATGGCGCGCGAGCGTTTCCGCCATCGCTCCTATGTCTCGCCGATCGCCGCCGGCGTGGTTTCGGGTTTCGGCCCGCTCAGCTATGAATTGGCCGTCCGGGCCGCCCTCGATCTGGCCCGCCGGGCCGGAACGGGCGCCTGACCCCGGCCGTTCGCCTCAAACGAATCAAGGAAACCGATCGTCATGGCCGACGCCAAGACCGAAAACACCAAGCTCAAGACCGAAGAGATCGACGCCGCCCTGGTTCGCCAGTTGGCTGACATCCTGAACGACACCGACCTGACCGAGATCGAGGTCGAGCGCGGCGACCTGAAGATCAAGGTCAAGCGCGAGGTCACGCTGGCCGCCGCGCCGATTCAGTACGCCGCCGCGCCCCAGGCTCACGCCGCTCCGGGCCCCGCTGCGACGCCGGCCGCGCCCGCCGTCATGCCGTCCGATCCCGCCACCATCGTCGCCCGCGCGGGCGAGGAGGTGAAGTCGCCCATGGTCGGCACCGTCTATCTACAGCCCTCGCCCGAGGCGCCGGCCTTTGTTCAGCCGGGCGACAAGGTGAAGAAGGGCCAGACCCTGCTGATCGTCGAGGCCATGAAGACCATGAACCCGATCCAGTCGCCGCGCGACGGCGTGGTGGCTGAAATCATGGTCGGCGACGCCCAGCCTGTCGAGTTCGGCGAACCTCTCGTCCTGCTCGAGGCCTGACCAATGACGGGGATCTCCCTCGGCGTGACCCCCTTGCTCGTCCCCCCCGGGCTTTTCCCGGGGGTCCGTAACCACCACTGCCTGACGATTCCGCTTCGTCGCCCGAGCGTATGGATCGCTGGGTGGAGCAAAAAAGCTCGCATGCGAGCGCATGCGACGGCCCGGCGATGACGGGAGTGGGTGAGGGAAGAATCTGATGTTCACCAAGGTCCTGATCGCCAACCGCGGCGAGATTGCGCTCCGCATCCATCGCGCCTGCAAGGAGATGGGCATCTCCACCGTGGCGGTGCATTCCGAGGCCGACCGCGGCGCCATGTGGGTGCGGCTGGCCGACGAGAGCGTCTGTATCGGCCCGGCGCCCGCAGCCAAGTCCTATCTGAATATCCCCTCGATCATCGCGGCTGCCGAGATCACCGGCGCCCAGGCCATCCACCCCGGCTATGGCTTCCTGTCCGAGAACGCCCGCTTCGCCGAGATCGTCGAAGCCCACGGTATGACCTTCATCGGGCCCAAGCCCGAGCACATCC
>CAZITK010000140.1:0-5304 GCA_964542145.1 uncultured Brevundimonas sp. | reverse complement strand
AAACGCCAGGGTGAACGAATTGGCGCGCCCGGCAGGACTCGAACCTGCAACCGTCGGATTAGAAGGCGGATGCTCTATCCGGTTGAGCTACGGGCGCCGGGGTGTTTAGCGGCGCATGAGGGGTCACGATCATCGACCCGCCCCTGGAACCGTTGGTCAAGCCGTCTTATCAATCACGAAGGAATAACGATACGGCTCCTTGCGCGGATGTTCTGGGTTGCGCCCGATGTAGCGCACAGTTCCGGTCGCCCCGAGGGAACGTAGCCATTCCAGTCCGTAGGATACGACGCTCTTTTCATCGTTATCGTTGAACGGCGCATTGGAGCCAAAGCCGTATTTCGACGCGATCGCCGCGATTTCGATGACGAAATAGGTCTGAGCCTTGTCCGCCAACGCCTTGATCATGCGGCGTGTCTGCTCGTCGCCGAAAAGCAGATGCCACTGGTGGTGCACTGACATCAGGAAGATTGCGTCGAACAGTGGAAGACTCGCCGCTCTCTCCTCGGTCATGGGGAGAATGCCGAAGACCGGGCCGCCTTCAACCAAATTGTCGGCGAAATAGGGCGCGATATCGACGCCAACGGCGAACTTCCCGCGTTCCGCGAACTGCTGGGCCAGCAACCCCTGATTGCAGCCGACATCCAAGATGTTGCTGACCTTTCCGAAGTCGAGCGCTCCCGCGAGCATCTCAAACTTGGACGAGGTGTTGCCCCGACGCTTCTGATAGCCTGCCGACGCGCGGCTAGGCGCAACTCCAGTGCGTTTCACGTCTTCTATCGCCTCTGGGTGAACTGCGCCAAGCATGGCGGGGATTCGCTTTAGACCTAGAACTTGGCTCATCGCAAGGCGATGGTGCCCCGCGGTGCCGAAGATCGCTTCGCCGTTTCGTCCGACATGTACCATGACGCCGTCGGGCTCAATCGCGCGGCTGCATGTCAGTCGCTCGTGCGCGCTGTCCAGTTTCCCACGCGCCTTGACGGTTTCGAACAGCGCGTCCAAGCGGTCATACCGCGCTTTGAGGTCCTCAAGCGTCAAACACCCATCGACCGGCCTGCCTCGGGTCTGAATGAGACCGAGCAGATAGGCGAAGACCCCCGTGTCCTCCCAGGAAACGCCATCCCGCCAGTGGGCTATGCAGGACTGGATTTTGATATTCGAGGTCAACGAGACCGCACGCCGATCCCAATCGCCATCGCGAATTGTCCCCGTCACCCGCCTGCGGCTGCCCAGATATGCCGATCGGACGATTTTGCCCGGATCCAGCGTCAACGCCTTGCGTCGCGCCAGATCCTCCTTGACCAAAAATATCCGCATGCGTTCCCGACTGTATACGGACGGGATTCAATACCTATCGCCCCGCCTAAAGCAAGCCGATACGGCCAAAAGCCTGGAAACAGACGCTAAGAGTCGGACTCAATGCGTCCAGGGCTGGCGTCTGCCTGGCGCGAAGTTGTCAGCATAGGCCTTGAGGATCATCGGGGCGGACCTGGGCTCGACCAGGCGGAAGGCGATGCCATGGCGCTGGGCGTAGGCGGCGGCCTCCTCCTGGGTCTCGAACGTCAGCCGCACCTGGCTGTTCATGTCGCTGGAGGAAGTCCAGCCCATGAGGGGGTCGATGGTCCGCGCCCGGGCCGGTTCGAACTCCAGGATCCAGTCCCGGGTCTTGGCCTTGCCGGACTGCATGGCCGTCTTGGCCGGTCTGAAAATGCGGGCGAGCATGAGCGGGCCTCGGTGATGGGGTGGCGCAGGTTGTCATACACCGCTTCGGCGCAGGCTCAAGACGCAGGCTTTGTTACCGGCCGCGTACAAAAGGTCTTTATTTCGCCGCCGTCTTCGCCCATATAGGCTTAGTCGACATCTCTGCGTTACGCACTATCTCTTCGCTACGCATTGAGATCCGCGCCGTTTCCCTAGACCGACAGGACCGACGGACTCCTCCATCGATCCAACGCCAATCGGAGGTCATGAAATGGCTACTGGCACTGTCAAATGGTTCAACCCCACCAAGGGCTTCGGCTTCATCGAGCCCAGCGACGGCGGCAATGACGTCTTCGTCCACATCTCGGCCGTGGAACGCGCCGGTCTCGCCTCGCTGAACGAAGGCCAGACCGTCAGCTACGAGCTGGAACAGGACAAGCGCAGCGGCAAGATGTCCGCCGGTCAACTGCAAGCCGGCTGATCGACCCGATCACCGTCTGGAAGCCCCGTCGACTTCGGTCGGCGGGGCTTTTTCATGGGACGTGGTCGGAGCGGCAGGATTCGAACCTGCGACCCTCTGCTCCCAAAGCAGATGCGCTACCAGGCTGCGCTACGCTCCGAACGGCGCGCTTCTGACATGCGCCGCGCCGCGCCGCAATGCGTTGCTGTTCAGCCACGTGGCTCGGCGCCCAGGACAGGAGGATGAAGCCTCAGTTCCCGAAGAACGGATGCCGCACCTCGTCGCCGGGCTGGGCTCCGATCTCCTCCATGCGGCCGGCGCGGACCTCCAGGACGCCCTTGGCGGCGCCGTAGGACGGGATAAGCGAGTCCGAATTGGGTGTGGTGTGGCGCGCGATCGAGACGATGCGGCCGGCGGCGTCGATGTAGACGATGTCCAGCGAGCTGGGCGTGTTTCGCATATAAAAGCTGCGCTCGGCGCTGTCGGGAAACTGGAACAGCATGCCGTGGTTGTCGGCCAGAGGCGGACGGAACATCAGGCCACGCGCCCTCTCCTCCTCCGTATCGGCGATCTCGACCCAGAAGGAATGCTCGCCGCTGGTCGTGACCACGCTCAGCCGCTCCATCGGCTCGCCATTGGGTCCTGCGGGGGCGGCCTCGCGACTGGCGCAGGCCGAGGTCGTCAGGCCCAACGCCAGGACGCTGGCCAGGAAGGACTTGCGGGTCAAGGACATGTCGGCACCCTCATTTATACGGGCGCACGGTCACTCGCCCGGTTGAATGTCGGCCACCACCAGACCGCGCGGCCCTTGGGCGAACCGAACTCTCACGACGTCGCCCGGCTCAAGGTCGTCCAAGCCGCATCGCCTCAAGGTCTCGATATGCACGAAGATATCCTGCTCGTGCCCGTCTCGCACCACGAATCCATAGCCCTTGGTGCGATTAAACCATTTGACCATCGCCGCCTCAGCCTCGCCCGGCAACACGGCCGGCGCCGCGCGGGGCGAGCGTCGCGTCAGATCGCCGGCGAAGCGGCGCGGCGCGTCGGCCACGGGCGTCGCACCCAGCGTCTCGATCTCCACCACTTGCCAACCTTTGGGGCGTTGCGCGGCGCGACAGGCGATGACCGCCCCCTCCTCCGCCGAGTGGTGACCGGCTTCCCGCAGGCTCGTGATGTGCAAAAGCACGTCACGCCCGCCGGTCATGCCGGGATCGTCGGGTACGACGAAACCGTAGCCCTTGCCCTCGTCGAACCACTTCACACGGCCGGTCAGGGCCACGGCGGCCGGACCCGCCAGCGTTTCGGTCTCCAAACTCGTCATAGCCCCCTCGCCGCCCCACCCATGGCGGATGAACGAGCTTAACACGGTTACGCGAGACGCAAACGATCAAATTTCCCTGTCAGATCAATGCGAGGAACTGATAAATCAGATGTCGGGCGCCCCGACCCGCTGCGATCAACTTCAGCTGAGCGAATAGCTCGTCTTGGTCTGGGTGAAGAACTCAACCGCAGCAAAGCCCTGCTCGCGGGGGCCGTAGCTTGAGGCTTTCGTTCCGCCGAAGGGCGCATGATAATCGACTCCGGCGGTCGGGAGGTTGACCATGGTCATTCCCGCCTTGGCGCGTCGCTGGAAGTCACGGGCGTGTTTCAGGCTTGAGGTCACGATGCCTGCGGAAAGGCCAAACTCGACCCCGTTGGCGATCTGCAGGGCCTGTTCGTAATCTTTGACCCGGATGGTCGAGGCGACGGGGCCGAAAACCTCGTCATTGTTGATCCGCATGCCGGCTTCGGTGTCGGCGATCAAGGTCGGCTGGACGTACCAGCCTGGTGTCGCCAGCTCGAGCCGCTCTCCTCCCGCGACCACGCGGCCGCCTTCCGCTCGGGCCATGTCGATGTAATGATAGGAAGTCTCGCGCTGATCCTGCGAAACCGCCGGGCCGATCTTGGTCGCCGGATCGAGCGCGTGGCCCACCTTCAGTCCGCGCATCCGATCGGCCAGTCGCGCGACGAACCGGTCATGGATGGCCTCCTGGACGATCAGGCGGCTAGAGGCGGTGCAGCGCTGGCCGGTGGCGAAGAATGATCCATCCAGCGCGATGTCGACCGCCCGCTCCAGATCGGCGTCGTCCAGCACGATCAGCGGGTTCTTGCCGCCCATTTCCAGCTGCACCCGAGCCTGGCGTTTGATCGCCCCTTCGGCCACCCCGGCGCCGACCTTCTGCGAGCCGGTGAAACTGACGCCTGCGACGTCGGGATGATCGACGATCGCCTGACCGACGCCTCCTCGGCCGATCACCATATTCAGCACCCCCCTGGGCAGGCCCGCCTCGTGCAGGATGGCGACCAGGGCGTCGGCCGTCGCCGGCGTCAGACCGGCGGGCTTCAGCACCACCGTGTTACCGAAGGCCAGAGCCGGAGCCGCCTTCCACGCCGGAATGGCGATCGGAAAGTTCCAAGGCGTGATCAGGCCGAACACCCCAATCGGCTGGCGGTAGGTCTGGATCTCCACGCCTGGCCGCACCGAAGCGAGGTTCTGTCCGTGGACCCGCAGGGCCTCGCCGGCAAAATATTTCAGGACGCGGCCGGCGCGGACGGTCTCGCCGATCCCCTCGGCCAGGGTCTTGCCCTCCTCGCGCGACAACAGGCGACCGACGGCGGCCTTGCGTTCCATCAGCAGCGAACCCGCGCGATCCAGAATGTCGGACCGCACCTCTGGCGAAGCATGTGCCCAGGCCGGGAAGGCGACAGTGGCCGCGGCCACCGCGTCATCGACCTCGGCCCGCCCGCCATCCGGGGTGCGCGCCACCACCTCGCGGGTATCGGAGGGGTTCAAACTTTCACCGGGCCGCGCCGCGACCACGCGCTCGCCGCCGATCCAGTGACAAAGATCCAGCGTATCGGCCATGGCGGTTTCCTCAGGACGACGGATCGGCAGGTCGCCGAGCACGCCATCCCTAATGTGAAGGCGCATTGATGTCAGTGACCCGCGCGGATTCTCATCCTTTCGCATTCTTAACTTGCCGTAGACGCCCCAAAGGGCGCAGCTTCACCGCCGAAGTCAGGGGGACCTCATGCTGTCGATCAAGAATCTCGCCCACGTCTATGGCAACGGCACGCGCGCGCTCGACGACGTGAGCCTGGAGATC
>CAZITK010000139.1:0-5348 GCA_964542145.1 uncultured Brevundimonas sp. | reverse complement strand
TATGCCAGCCCGGCCGCCCATCGCCCCACGGCGAGGGCCAGGACGGCTCGCCATCCTTCGACGGTTTCCACAGCACGAAGTCGTGAGGATTCTTCTTGTAAGGCGCGACCTCGACCCGGGCGCCGGCGATCATGTCGTCGAGACTCCGCCCCGACAGCCGCCCGTAGTTTCCATAGGCCGAGACATCGAACAGCACATGGCGCTGGGCGGCATAGGCGGCGCCGGCGTCCATGATGGCCGCGATCTGGCGCACGATGGCGTCCATATGGTCAGTGACGTGGGGGGCGATATCGGGCGCGCGCACGTTCAGCCGCGCCATGTCCTGTAGATAGGCCGCCTCGTAACGGGCCGTAATCTCGCCGATCGGTACACCTTCCCTGGCCGCCTTCTGATTGATTTTGTCGTCCACATCCGTGACGTTGCGGGCATAGATCACCGCGCCTTCGCCATACTGACGGCGCAGCAGCCGATTCAGCACGTCGAACACCACCGGTGGCCGGGCGTTGCCAATGTGGGCGTGGTCATAGACCGTGGGGCCGCAGACATAGAAGGTGACGCGCCCCGGATCGCGCGGTTCGAACCTGCGTTTTTTGCGCTCGAGGGTGTCGTAGAGGTACAGGGTCACGGCCGACCACTTTCTTGCGGGACGCACGGGTCGTCCCATATGGGGCGACAAGCTGATAAACAGTCACGGCTGACTGTGAAAGCCGCCCTTTCGCTTCTCCGGACGACCGAATGACCGCCGCACCCGTCAAGTCCGTGCTCGTCCCCGCGAATGGCCGAGCGCGTCCCAGTCGTGAGCAGGCCATGGAGGCGGTGCGTACCCTGATCGCCTGGACCGGCGACGACCCGGCGCGCGAGGGCCTGATCGACACGCCCCGACGTGTCGTGGACGCCTACGGTGACTGGTTTCAGGGCTATGACGCCGACGTGGCCAGGGAGCTGTCGCGTACGTTCGGGGACGTCCAGGGCTACGACGACATGGTCATGCTGCGCGACATCGAGGTCGAGAGTCACTGCGAGCACCACATGGCCCCCTTCCTGGGCAAGGCCTATGTCGCCTATCTGCCGACGGAGAAGGTGGTGGGCATTTCCAAGATCGCGCGCGTTGTGGAAATTTTCTCCAAGCGGCTCCAGACCCAGGAGACCCTAACGCAAGAGATCGCCGGAGCCATCGAGTCCCACCTCGAGCCGGCCGGCGTGGCGGTTTTGATCGACGCCGAGCATCAGTGCATGACGACGCGCGGGGTGCACCATCGGCATGTTTCGACCATCACCACCCGCTTCACCGGAGCGTTCAGGACCGATCCCGCCCTGATGGAGCGCTTTTTGAAGCTGGCGGGGCGCGGCTGAGGCGATTTGCGGCGCGCGCGCGCTTTACAAGCGCCGCCCGTCCCGCCAAAGACGTTGCGCAATCGTTATCGCCCGCCGACCTCGGCCGGGCCGGACTGGAGAGTAATGCATGGGCGGCAAGCTCGCTGGGGGCCCGGCTCGGGGCAAGGTTCAGACGACCGGCGCAATGGGTGACATCAATGTGACGCCCTTCGTGGACGTCATGCTGGTGCTGCTGATCATCTTCATGGTGGCCGCGCCTTTGGCGACGGCCTCGATCCGCCTTGACCTGCCGCCAGCCGTGCCGCCGCCGCCGGGAACGCCGGAACGCGATCCTGTGTTCATCACCATTCAGGATTCTGGCTCGATCTTCGTGGTTGACGATCAGACCACCCTCGACACCCTCATTTCAGATCTGACCGCCGCCGTGGGCGGCGTGAACCCGAGCGACGAGCGGGTCTTCGTGCGCGCCCAGCCGGACGTGCAGTATCAACAGTTCATGGAAGTCATGAATACCCTGCAAGGCGCCGGCTGGTACAAGGTTGGTCTGCTGAACGAAGACATCGATTGAGGCTGGATGGCCTCGGAGGTTTTTGGGGCCGTTCCTTCGGGAGCGGCCCTTTTTCGTGGTCGCGACGGGCGTCGTCAGCCCCCGCCGTTGACCTTCGCGAACTCCTCGGGCCCGGCATAGGCCTCCTGACGCGAAATGCTCCAGTAGCGCAGGGCGTCAAGCGGCACCTGCCGGCCCGTGACGGCGCACACCACGAATCGGCCGGGCTTCAGCACGATATAGTCGCCGTCGCCGTAATGCAGTTGGGCCATAGAGTCGGGGTCTTGAACCGTCATACAGCCGATATAGCGCGTCCCGCCATTCAGAACAGCCGGCCCTGATCAGACGGCGGCCTGGGCGTCGGCGGTCTACGCGTCTTTGCGGGCGTCGCGGCCGGCCCACCGTCTACCACCGCGTCTCGACGGCCGTCGTCGAAGATCAGGCTGATCACCTGGCCGCCCTCCAGCGCCGAGGCCGAGGTGACCATCCGACCCCCCGCGTCCTCGATCCGCGCAAATCCGTGTCGGGGACGTTTGGGATCCAGGCTGGACAGTGCCCGCGCCAAGGCGGCCAACCCGCTCTCATCGCGCGCCAGCCGATGAGGTAAACCGGCGGCTAGCCGCGCCGTCGCGGTCTCCAGACGTGCGCTCCGTTGATCCAGCCGTCGATGCAACGGCTCCACCGACAGCCGGCCCGCCAACTTCAGCAGCCGACGCTCATCCGCCGACGCGCGCGCCGTCAGCGCCGGCCCCAGTCGCGCCGCCACGCTTGCCAGCCGCTCCTCGCGCCGCTCCCCAGCGCGTTGCAACACAAGGGGGTTCAATCGCGGCGCGGCGGCCGCCAGCCGCGCCTCGTGGGCCGCCGCATTGGCCCTCAGCCCGGCGCCCAGCCGACTGGCGGCGTAATCCAGTCTCTGGCTCGGCAGGGCCAAGAGGTCCTGGGCGCGTGGCGGCAGACCCCGCTCGACCGCCCTTAGCCGCGTGCGCCGATCCTCGACCAGCCGCGCCGCCGCCCCGCTCAGCCGCCGGCCCATCTCGGCCAGGCTCGCGACAAGCTCGGCCAGGACAGGCGTCGCCGTCTCGGCCGCGCCCGTCGGCGTCGGCGCGCGCCGGTCCGACACAAAGTCGATCAGGGTGGTGTCAGTCTCGTGCCCCACCGCCGAGATGATCGGAATGGAGGCCGCCGCCACGGCGCGCGCCAGGGCCTCGTCGTTGAACGGCCACAGGTCTTCGACCGAGCCCCCGCCCCGCGCCACAATCACCACGTCCGGCCGGGGGATTGGCCCGCCCCGCGCCATCGCGTCAAAACCGCGCACCGCCGCCGCCACCTGCCCGGCCGCGGGCTCACCCTGCACCACCACCGGCCAGACGATCACCTGGCACGGCCATCGCTCCGCCAGCCGGTGCAGGATGTCGCGAATCACCGCGCCCGTCGGGCTGGTCACCACCCCGATCACCCTGGGGAAGCGCGGGATCGGCCGTTTACGCGAGGCCTCGAACAGGCCCTCGGCCTTCAGCCGGGCCTTAAGCCTCTCCAGCTGGGCCAGCAGCGCCCCCTCGCCGGCGGCCTCCATGGTCTCGACCACGATCTGGTAGGACGACCGCGCCGGATAGCTGGTGATCTTGCCGCTGACGATGACCTCCAGCCCCGTCTCTGGCTGCACGCCCAGGCCGCGCACCACGCCCTTCCACACCACCGCGTCGATACAGGCGCGATCGTCCTTAAGGGTCAGATAGACGTGGCCCGAGGCATGGCGATTGACCTTGGATATCTCGCCCCGAAGCCGCACGTGGCCGAAGCGGTCCTCCAGAGTGCGTTTCAGAGCGAATGAGAGTTCTGAGATCGACAGCGGTGCGTCGTTCGCACGGGCCTCGCCCGTGGAAGCTGCCTTATCCTCGCCCGCCGGCCCTCCAAAGGCGTAATCGTCACTCGCCGTCATAAAGGGAGTGCTTAATCGTCACAGGCGCCGGTGGGAAGCGCGGCGGAACCGACCCTTGCGCGCGCCGTTCGATTCTCATGCCCCCGGCCGACCCCTTAGGAGCCGACCCGGACGACCGCGACAACCCCGCGGTCGAGCTGGACCGGCGCGGTCGCGAGGCGACCATCAGCCCGTGGACGGTGATCTTGCTGATCCTTCTGCTGGCAACGCTCGTCTATGTCGCTTCGGCTGTTCTGGGGTGACTCTTTTTAACCACAGGAGCCTTCATGACCCGCCCCCTCTTCACGGCAGCCGCCCTCTCCGCCCTGATGCTGGGCGTCGCCGCCTGCGGTGACAGCAGCCCCGACGTCATTCAGGCTGGGCCTGACGGTCAGGCCCAGCCTGCGCCCGCGACCACGGCCCGGGTGGCCACGACCCAGACCGCCGTCGCCCTCGGCATGACCCGCGATCAGTTGGAGGACGCCGACCTCCTGTCGCGCGAACTGACCGATCTGGGCGATGTCGATGCCCTGATCGTCAACGCTCAGAACGAGGTGACGCATCTGGTCATCGACCTGGAGGGTCCGGGCGATGACGTTGTTGTGCCGATCGATCAGGTCACCTCCCACCGAGACGCCGCCGGGGACATAGATCTGATTACCGATCTTACCTCAGCGCAGCTTCAAGCCATGCCAACCTGGACCGGCACGCCTGAGGCTGGATCTTCCATAATGCGCGCGCCGGTGCCGGCCGATCGCGCCACGCCGCCGACGGCCCCTTAACCGCCTTCGCGCCTTGACCGGTCCCTCAGGGCCGGTCATTGCCGCGCGATGAAGATTTTGCTCGTCGGATCAGGCGGTCGTGAACACGCCCTGGCCTGGAAGATCAGCCAGTCGCCGCTGGTGACCGAACTGGTCTGTGCGCCCGGCAATCCCGGCATCGCCAAGGTGGCGCAGTTGCGCGCGATCAAGGTCGATGACGCCGAAGGCTTGGTCGCCCTGGCCAAGGAGATGGCCGCCGATCTGGTCGTGGTAGGCCCCGAATCCGCCTTGGCCAAGGGTCTGGCAGACAAGCTGGCGCGGGCGAACATCCTCTGTTTCGGTCCCACCCAGGCGGCTGCGCGGCTGGAGACTTCCAAGGCCTTCGCCAAGGCCTTCATGGATCGCCATGACATTCCCTCTGCGGGCTATGGTGTTTATGAGTCCGCAGTTGAAGCGCGTCAGGCGCTGGACGTCTTCAAACCACCCTATGTGATCAAGGCCGACGGCCTGGCCGCCGGCAAGGGCGTGGCCATCAGCCCGGATCGCCGGGACGCCGAGGCCGAGGTCGAGCGCATGCTGGGCGGCCGTTTCGGCGAGGCCGGGGCCCGCGTCGTCATCGAGGAGTTCATGGACGGTGAGGAGGGCTCGCTGTTCGCCCTGACCGACGGCCATCGCGCTTTGTTGTTCGGCGGGGCGCAGGACCACAAGCGCGCCTATGACGGCGACATGGGCCCCAACACCGGCGGCATGGGCGCCTATACGCCGGCGCCCGTGTTCGGTCACGGTC
>CAZITK010000138.1:0-5353 GCA_964542145.1 uncultured Brevundimonas sp. | reverse complement strand
CCGGCCAGCTGGGTCGCCTCGAAGAAGGCGCAGGCCCGGTCGGCCTTCTTGATCAGGGCCTTGATCGGCGTGGGCGTCTTGGGCGGAAGACCGAACCGAACATGGATGGCGTCCTCCAGCCGCGCTTCGAAGGCCTTGTAGTTGACGCCAAGGGCCGATTTGAACGGGGAGATCATGTCGCCGATGACGTATTCCGACGCGTCATGAAGCAAAGCGGCAAGTCGCCATTGCGGCTCGAGCCCCGGCTTCAGCTGCGCGACGATCTCCTCGACCACCACGCTGTGCTGAGCGACGGAAAAGGCGTGATCGCCCGTGGTCTGGCCGTTCCAGCGCGCGACCCGGGCCAGGCCGTGGGCGATGTCCTCGATCTCGATGTCGAAGGGCGAAGGGTCGAGCAGATCCAGTCGCCGGCCCGAGAGCATGCGCTGCCAGGCGCGTGGCTTCTGGGCGACGGCGCTACGGGAAGGGGAGGGGCGGACGCCGTCGAGCAAAAGAAAATCCGGGGGTCGCGATCGGGCGCTAGGTGGTGGCTCAATCGGCCGGTCGGATCAAGCGCCGCCCAGGATCAGGGCCGATCAATCTCCGACGTTGAGCCGAACCAGCTGGCGGGCGGCGCCAAACATTTCGTCCTCGCCGCTGCCCTTGGCCTTGACCGTGGCGACCACGATGGGTCCGCCCGAGGGGCCGCGCGCCTCATAGCCGACGACGCGCCACAGACCCCGCCGTTCTCCCGAGTCGTCGGTCAGGACGAAGCTGGCGCGCACGCTGCGGCCGGGCGCGCGGGTCCGCACCACGGTGGTGTCGCCGTGGCTGACGATGTTGACGGCGTCCGGCGTCTCTAGAGTCGAGCCATCGGGTGCGCCGTCGTCGGCGTTTATCTTCAGCCCACCGATACGGACCACCGCCCGGTCGCCCGAGGCGTCGATCAAGACGCCCGGCAGACGAACCACGGCGTCTTCGCCCTGAGCTCGGATATCGACCCCGGGCATGCGGATCTCGGCGTGCTCGACCCCGTCGACGGTTTTGCTGGTGATGTGAACGGCGGTGTCGCCGTCCTGACCGATAGACTCCTGTGGCGCAGGGGCCGAGATCATTTCCGCCTGGCCGGCGGGAAGTTCCGCGGACAGCTGGGTCTCGAAGGTCTGGAGCGCGGCCGCCGCGCCATCGTCGCCCAGGGACACCAGATGCAGGGTCACCTCGGCGCCGCGAGGCCCGACATAGACGCAGCTGAGGCCATCGGCGCTGGGTCCGCCCTTGCGGGTCAGGGGGCCGTGTGTCTGAGGGCACTGCAGGGTGTTGACGACCTTCAGCGGCCCCCCATCGTCGGACAGGCTGGTCACGGTCGTGCGCCGTCCGCCCTCATCGCAGGCCGACGTCATCAGGGCGGCGGCCGAGGCCATAAGGAGGATGGGGCGCATCATGCGGCTCCCGTTGCTGACACGCCATTGTCGGCCCAGCCGGGGGGGGAACCTAGTGAAATCGCCGTAAGCTAAAATTCGGACGCCTTGCTGAGCGTCCCTTCGCCAGGGCAGGCGTAGGCATAGGCTCCGCCCCGCGCCACCTCATAGTCCAGCCCGAGTTCCTCCATGAGCCACAGCACGCGCTGCGACCGAAAATCGGCGAGGTGATGGACGCGGAGCATTCACCTTCATCGCATGAAAGCGGGCCCAGGGAAGGTCGCGTCAGCGGCGCCGACCGCGGCGTTTCTTCAGCAGGTTGAAGACAAGGCCTGCGAGCGCGAGCTTTCCGGCGTTGCGTCCCGCCACACGCCGCCCGGTGCGGCTGAGCAGCAAGGGTGCGATCGTCATAAGAAGCCTGTTCATGCATCGGAAATCCGCCGTGAAGGGCGAGGTTCCGCGCGGCGATGACCGACGGGCTCAGATGGGGAGGCTCGGCACATGGCGCGGCTCACGGGCGCACGCGGAGGAGATGGACGCTGAACAAGGCGTTGGGGTCGGTCCATACGGCCTCGGCGCGCCATCCGGCGCGGCCTGCCAGGTCGCAAAACCCGACCAGGGTGTATTTCCAGCTGTCCTCGACATGCAGCCGTTCGCCTTCGGCGAAATCGAAGTGACGGCCGTCAAGAGTGACGGACGTGGCCCGCTGCGCCACCAGATTGATTTCCACCCGGCCCTCGTCGGCGAGATAGCGCGCCTCGTGCCGAAAGGCGTCCAGGTCGAAATCTGCCTCGAGTTCGCGATTGGCGCGGGCCAGCAGGTTCAGGCTGAAGGCGGCGGTGACCTGCTGGCCGTCGTCATAGGCGGCCTCAAGGATCGTCGGGTCCTTGCGCAGATCGACTCCGATCAACATCAGGGCTCCCGCGCCCAGGCGACCGGCCCACAGGCGAAGGAAAGACTCGGCCTGGTCGGGCGCGAAGTTGCCGATGCTGGAGCCGGGATAGAAGCCGACCCGCTTGCCCACGCCCGCAGGCGGCAGGTCGAAGGGCTGAGCGAAGTCGGCGGCGATGGCCTCGACCTTCAGGTGCGGATAGGCGTCCTGGATGGCCTGAGCGGCGTCGATGAGATGATCGCGGCTGATGTCGATGGGGACATAGGCGTGCGGGCGTTCGAGCGCATCGAGCAGCAGGCGCACCTTGACGCTGGAGCCGCTGCCCAATTCGACCAGCTGCACGTCTGGGCCCAGGCGACGGGCGATGTCGGCGGCGTTGTCCTTGAGAAGGCCGATCTCGGTACGGGTCGGATAGTACTCAGGCAGATCGGTGATCCGATCGAACAGGGCCGAGCCCTCCGCGTCGTAGAGGAAGCGGTGCGGCAGAGCCTTGGGCGTTCGCGACAGCCCGGCAAGCGCCGCGCCCAGGAAGTCATCGGCGCTCGGCTCCATGTCGTGCAGGATTACGCGGGGACCGGCCTGACCCTCCCGTGATCGATCGAGGTCATCCATCAGCGAGCCTCAGTCCGGTGAAGGGCCAGCGCGCCGCGGGCGGGTAGAAGTTCCGGTAGGTCGCTCGCGTGTGATCCGGTGGGGTGACGCAGGCGCCGCCGCGCAGCACCATCTGATTGCACATGAACTTGCCGTTGTATTCGCCCAGCACTCCCGCCGCCGGGCGATAGCGGGGATAGGCGACGTAGGGGCTGGCGGTCCACTGCCAAACCTCGCCCCGTATCTGGCGCAGGTCCGCAGCAGCGTCGGCGGGGCGGGGGTGCAGGGCGGGAACAGGATCGGGCGTGGCGGCGGGGGCTGCGGCCTCCCACTCCGCCTCGGTCGGCAGGCGCCGCCCGGCCCAGCGGGCGAAGGCGTCGGCTTCGTAAAAGCTGATGTGGCACACCGGCTCTAACGGATTGAGCGGGCGGCGCCCGGTCAAGGTGAAGACGAACCAGGCGCCGTCCTCCTCGGCCCAGTAGAGCGGCGCGCGCCAGCCCTCGGCCCGGGCCGTCGCCCAGCCGTCCGAAAGCCACAGCTCGGCGCGGTCGTAACCGCCGTCGTCAACGAAATCTCGCCATTCCCCCGCGGTCACCAGACGGTCGGCAAGGCGAAAGGGCTCCAGCCACACCTTGTGACGCGGCCCTTCGTTGTCAAACGCCCAGCCGTCGCCGTCGTGGCCGATCTGGACCAGGCCGGAGTCAAAATCGACCCACTGAAGGTCCCGCGCGGGCTTCACCGCCCCGGGCGCGGCGCGGGCGTAGGCGGGCGCCAGCGGGTTCATGGACAGGACATGCTTGATGTCCATGAGAAGCAGCTCCTGATGCTGCTGCTCATGGTTCAGGCCCAGCTCCGTGCGGACGGCGATGTCGTCGGCGTGGGCCGCGGGCGGGTTTGCGAGCAAGTCGGTCATGGCCGCGTCGACATGGCGGCGATAGGTCGCGACCTCGGCGCAGGAGGGACGAGAGATCAGGCCTCTTTCGGCGCGCGGGTGCTGGCCGCCGATAGTCTCGTAGTAGGAGTTGAACAGATAGTCGAAGCGGCCGTCAGGCGAGGCGTAATCGGGTGCGAACGGCTTCAGAAGGAAGGTCTCCCAGAACCAGGTAGTATGGGCCAGGTGCCATTTGGTCGGGCTGACGTCCGGCATGGACTGGATCTGCTGGTCCTCGGGCGACAGCGGCGAGGCGAGGGCGCAACTGCGATCGCGAACGCCTCGGAACCGCGCGTACAGACTCTCGAGGCCCGATTCGGCCTCTGCGGCGTCAGGAATGGTCACCATCGCTCTCTCGGCTGCTGGAACGCGCCGGGGCAGCGTCTGGTGAACGAAACGGGAAACCGAAAGCGCCGGTTCCGTCGATTTGGGCGCTCAGGCGGCAACCGGACCGAAGACAGCCTCAAAGCTGGCCTTCAGGGCCGCGTCCGCCTCGTCCATCGTTGCCGGCACGCCCAGATCGACCAGGCTGGTGACGCCGTGCTCGCGGATGCCGCAGGGCACGATGCCGTCGAAGTGGGTCAGATCGGGTTCCACGTTCAGGCTGATGCCGTGGAAGGTGGTCCAGCGGCGAACCTTGACGCCGATGGCGGCGATCTTGTCCTCGCGCGACCAGCCGGGCCCCTGGCGCGCGACCCAGACCCCGACCCGACCGTCGCGCACATCAGCCTCGACGCCGAAGCCGGCCAGGGCGCCGATGATCCATTGCTCGAGGCCCCTGACATAAGCCCGCACGTCGCGGCCGCGCCGGTTCAGGTCCAGCATGACGTAAGCCACGCGCTGGCCCGGGCCGTGATAGGTGAACTGGCCGCCGCGCCCGGTCGCGAATACCGGAAAGCGACCAGGGGCGACCAGATCGTCGGGCCGCGCCGAGACCCCGGCTGTGTAGAGCGGCGGGTGCTCAAGCAGCCAAACCCGCTCGGCGGCGTGGCCAGCCGCGATGGTGGCGACCCGGGCCTCCATTTCGGCCACGGCCTCGGGATAGGGGACCGGGACGGGGGCGACCACCCATTCGACCGGCATGCCGCCTTCGGGCGCCAGACGGCTCAGGTTTAACGGCTCGGCAAGCATGACGGCCCAATGTGGCGCTTCCAGGCGTCTCGCGAAAGACGTCCAGCGTTCAGTCGGGGCCGCGTGTGAGTCAGGTCGAATCGGTCGAGGTCGAGATTTCGGTGGTGCTGGGCCGCTCGGTCCTGCCCATGCAGCAACTGTTGCGCATGGGCCGGGGGGCTGTGATCTCCCTGGATGCGCACGAGAACGACGAGGTCTGGATCCTGGCCAACAACCATCCTGTGGCGCGCGGCGAGATCGAGATCCGCGAGGATCGGATCGCCATCACCGTGACCCGCTCGGCCGACATCTACGACTATATGGCGGGGGCGGCCTGACCCCCTTTCCTTCCGCGTTCGCCTCCGCTATCAGCCGCGCTCCGATGCGAGCGGTCGTGGCGGAATTGGTAGACGCGCAGCGTTGAGGTCGCTG
>CAZITK010000137.1:0-5370 GCA_964542145.1 uncultured Brevundimonas sp. | reverse complement strand
CCCGGTGGAGGAGATCAAGGTCGGCTTCGACATCCTCAAGAGCCTGGGTCTGCGCCACCGGGGGGTGAACATCATCGCCTGCCCGTCCTGCGCGCGTCAGGGCTTCAACGTCATCGAGACGGTGGGCGTGCTGGAAGAGCGGCTGGCCCATGTCACCACGCCCATGTCGCTGTCGATCATCGGCTGCGTGGTCAACGGCCCCGGCGAGGCTCTGTTCACCGATGTCGGCTTCACTGGCGGCGGCAAGGGCGCGGGCGTCGTCTATCTGGCCGGCAAGATTGCCGGGAAACAGGACAACGACGGCATGATCGAACGCATCGTCGAGATGGTCGAGCAGAAGGCGGCCGAGCTGGAACGCGAAAGGGCCGACGCCACCCTGGCCGCCGCCGAGTGATCAGCGCGCGCGGGCCCGCCAGGCCTCGCGCGTCTGACCCCATATGTTGACTGGAACGTCTTCATAAGGCGCCGGCAACCGGCCCGGCCCGCGATCGGTCGAGCCCAGGCGCTCCGCCACCTTCTCCGATGGCCGGTTGGCGGGGTCGATGCAGTGTATGACCTCGTCCCAGCCCAGCACGTCGAAGGCGTAGTCAATGGCCGCGGTCGCCCCCTCGACCGCATAACCCTTACCCCAGGCGTCGCGATGCAGGCCCCAGCCCACCTCGGTGCCCGGCCAGCCTTCAGGTCGCCAGGGCCCCAGCCGTCCGACCCACAGGCCGGTCGATTTCTCGACCACGGAAAACATGGCCACGCCAGTCAGATGCCAGGCTCCGGCCATGCTCATCATGCCGCGCCAGGCGGTCGATCCAGGGGTCGGGCCGCCGAGAAAACGCGCGCTGTCCTCATCGGCCATGAATTCCGCCCAGCGCGGGAAATCCCGGCTTTCTATAGGCCGCAGAATCAACCTTTCGGTCTCGGTCCTCACAGCGGGTAGCTCCTCTCCAGCCGATAGGCCGGCCCCTCGCCGCCCAGACGGCTGGAATAAAGGCCAAAGCGGTCGATGCGGAAAGGCGGCGAGGCGAGAAGGTTATGACCCGTAATCCAGGCGGCGACGCGGACCGGGTCAGCCTGGGGCTTCAGATAGGCCAGGGTGACGTGGGGGCGGTAGTCACGGCGCGGCATGTCGATCCCGGCCCGCCGACCGGCTGCGGCGCAACGCCCGGCCAGGACGTTCAGTGGCTCGCTGTGAGCCACGCCCGCCCAGACGGCCCGCGTGCGCCAGTCGTCGCCGAAGGCGCCGACGCCCTGGAGGCTCAGCTCAAACGGCTTGACCGCCGCCCGCGTCAGTTCGGCGTCCAGATCGTCGGCCAGGGGTTCGCTCACCTCGCCATAGAAGGCCAGGGTGACGTGGAGCGACTCCGAGGGCCGCCAGCGGGCGCTCGGAAGGCCCTGCTGACGGCGAACCAGGGCCTCGGCGATGTCGGGCGGGATCTCCAGGGCGGCGAACAGGCGGATCATGGAGCCGTTCTAGCACGTTCCCGCCAGCGCCCGCGTCCCTTAGCCGCTGAACACATGGCTTGCGCCCGGGCCTGCGTGGATCGATATTCGCGGTGATCGTCGGGCCTGTCGCCCGGCCCCAAGGAGACCGAACTCGCGATGAGCGACTTCAACAACGGATTTTCTCGGCCGGCCCAGGCTCCGGCCCGCGCCGACGCCGAGCTGGACGCCGGCCTGCGCGCCTTCATGCTGGGCGTCTACAACAAGCTGGCCATCGGCCTCGGCGTCGCCGGCGTGCTTGCCTACATCACCGGCAATGTCCCGGCGGTTCAGCAGCTGCTGTTCGCTCGCACGGCCGACGGCGCGATCAGCGTCACCCTTTTGGGCATGATCGTCCAGTTCTCGCCGCTGGTCATGCTGATGGGCTCGATGTTCTTCATGAAAAACCCGTCAGTGCGGGGCGTGAACCTGCTCTACTGGGCGGTTGTCGCCACCATAGGCGCGGGCCTGGGCGTCATCTTCCTGCGCTACACGAACGCCTCGATCGCCTCGACCTTCTTCATCACGGCGGCCGCCTTTGGCGGCCTCAGCCTTTTCGGCTACATGACCAAGCGCGACCTGTCGCCCATGGGCAAGTTTCTGATCATGGGCGTGATCGGACTGGTCCTCGCCTTCCTGGCCTTCATGTTCATCCCGGCGGTGCAGAACCCGATGTTCTACTTCGCCCTCAACATCATCGGTGTGCTGCTGTTCGCCGGCCTCACGGCCTATGACACTCAGCGTCTCAAGATGACCTACTATGCCCTGGAGGGTGATCAGAAGGGTTTGGCCGTGGCGACCGGTTTCGGGGCGCTCGGCCTGTTCATCAACTTCATCAACATGTTCCAGTTCATGCTCGCCCTGATGGGCGGCCGCGAGTAGAGAAGCGACCTGGAAAGGGCCTGTCGTTCATCCGAGCGACAGGCCCAGCCCGCCGACCAGGCCCAAGGCCCAGCCGGCCCCCAGCACCAGCCCCGCGACCAGCGCCAGCAACGCCAGGGCCCAGCTGGCGGCGACCGCCGCTCCGCCCAGGACGAACAGACCGTCGCGCTGGATCAGTCCCACCGACATCAGGCTCAGCGCGACCGACGGCACGGTGTTGGTCATCGGCATCACGATGGTCAGGGTGGCCAGGATCATGAAGCCCGCTGCGAACCGCTCGCCAAAACCGTGGGCGAACGGTCTCAAACGCGGCTTGCTGAACCGCTCGCCCCAGGCCATGCGCTTTTCGGCGAAGTCGGCCATGCGGTCCAGCCAGGCCTTGGACACTGTCCGCCGCAGCATCCAACCCGGCAACCACGGCTCGTCGCGCCCGACCAACAGCTGGCCGGCCAGCAGCAGGATCGGCACGCCTACGATCTGCGGCACGCCATAGAGCATGGGCACCAGGCACGGCACCGCCAGAACCAGGATCATCAGCCCGAATGACCGCTCGTCCAGCCGATCCCGAATTTCGCCGATGGTCATGCCGCTCGGCCCCGCCGCATCGGAAAGAGCGCGGATCATGCCAATGAAGCCGAGACGGCCGGAATCGGTGTGCAGACCGCCTGGGGGAGTTTCGCTCATGCCCCGGCGATAGCAGGATTTGCGGGCCTCGTAAGGGGAATCGGGACCCGGGTCTTCCTTCAGAGGCCGCGTCTCTCCCGCGCACTTCTTGTCGGCGCCGGCCTCAGGCCCTAGGTTCGCGCCCAACCGGCGGCCGCGCCGGCGTGCCGGGTCGCGCGCGCACCGGACCGCCTTCAGCATTTCAGGAGACGCTCCATGAATACCACCGCAACCACCAACACCTCAGCCGCCGAGGTTGACGCCGCCAATCCCCTGGGCGTCGATGGTTTTGAGTTCGTGGAATTCACCGGCCCTGACCCCCGGTCCATGAAGGAGCGGCTGGAGCTGATGGGTTTCGCCCATTCCCACACCCGCCCCGACGGCGCGGTGATCCGGCTGAAACAGGGCGACATTACCTTCCTGCTGCACATGGCGCCCCAGGGTCAGGCTGAGGAATTCGCCAAGGATCATGGCCCCTCGGCCAACGGCATGGCCTTCCGCGTCGCCGACGCCAAGGCGGCCTTTGAGGGGGCGGTCGCGCGCGGCGCCCATCCGGCGGAAGGATCGCAAGGCGGGGCCTTGGGCGAGGGCGCCTATGCGCTGAAGGGCATCGGCGGCTCCCTGCTCTATCTGATCGACGACTACGGCTCCAAGGGCTCGCTCTATTCCGGCTGGGACGAGGTCGAGGGCTGGCAGGCGAAGGAGGCCGAGAACAATGTCGGCCTTCACACCCTGGACCACCTGACCCACAACGTCCGGCGAGGCCAGATGCGCAACTGGTCCGGCTTCTACGGCGACGTCTTCGCCTTCGAGGAGCAGAAGTACTTCAACATCAAGGGCAAGGCGACGGGTTTGCTGTCCCAGGCGATGATCGCGCCCGACCGCGCCATCCGCATCCCCCTTAACGAGAGCCAGGACGAAAACTCCCAGATCGAGGAGTTCCTGCGTCGCTATAACGGCGAGGGCATCCAACACATCGCGCTCGCCACCGACAACATTTTCGAGACCGTCGAGGAGATGAAGCGTCGCGGCATCCCCTTCCAGGACACCATCGAGACCTATTTCGACCTGATCGACAAACGCCTGCCCAATCACGGCGAGGACGTGGCGCGCATGCGCGAGAACCGAATTCTGATCGATGGGTCTGACGAAGACGGCATCCTGCTGCAGATCTTCACCCAAGACACCTTCGGTCCGATCTTCTTCGAGATTATCCAGCGCAAGGGCAACCAGGCGTTCGGCGAAGGCAATTTCCAAGCCCTGTTCGACTCCATCGAGCTGGATCAGATCCGCCGCGGCGTCATCAAGGTCGACGCCTAAGAGGGAGGCGCATGCCAAAGCCGCCCCACTGGCTGCCCTGGCTCGGCCCGCTCGCGGCCGGGCTTGCGGCGGGCTTCGCGGTCAATGCCTGGCCGTTTTCCAGCTTCTGGCAGATCGTGCTGATCTCCATTGGCGTCGGGCTCGTTCCCTCGATCGGCGGCCTCATCTGGCGCAAGCTGTGGGAACGTCAGGCGAAGGGGCCGCCCGGGGCTTGAGACTGCAAGGCTTGGAAGCCGCGACGCTCCGGGCCACACTCAGTCGTCGATCCTCTGGGAGCCTCCGCATGAAATCCGCCGTCCTCGCCCTGGCCCTGGCCGCCTTGGCCGCCCCCGCCTTCGCGCAGGAGGCCGACGAGGCGCCGCGCTGGTCGTTGGCCATCCACGGCGGCGCCGGGGTGATCGAGCGGTCGGACCTCAGCCCCGAACAGGACGCCGCCTATCGCGCCGCCCTGACCCGCGCGCTCGAGGCCGGGGCCGAGGTGCTCAGGAACGGCGGCTCGGCGCTCGACGCCGTGCAGGCGGCGGTCGAGCCGATGGAGGACGATCCCCTGTTCAACGCCGGGCGCGGCGCCGTCTTCACCGCCGAGGGGCGCAATGAACTGGACGCCGCCGTCATGGACGGCGCGACGCTCAACGCCGGGGCCGTGGCCGGCCTGACCCGCACCCGCCATCCGGTCGCCGCCGCCCGCGCGGTGATGGAGCGCTCCCCTCACGTCTTTCTGATCGGCGAGGGCGCCGACGCCTTTTCCGCCGAAGCGGGACTGGAACGGGTCGAGCCGGCCTGGTTTTTCACCGAGCGGCGCTGGCGCGGCCTGGTCCGCGCGCTCCAAGCCGCGGGTCTGCCGGTCCCTCAGCGCCCAGAGGGCGCGCCGACCGAAGGCGAGGCGAGGGCGGACCTCGTCACCCTCGGGCTTGACCCGAGGGCCGCTCCGCCGCTCGACGAGCGCAAGTTCGGCACGGTCGGCGCCGTGGCGCTGGATATTCACGGCAACCTGGCGGCCGCCACCTCCACCGGCGGCATGACCATGAAGCG
>CAZITK010000136.1:0-5429 GCA_964542145.1 uncultured Brevundimonas sp. | reverse complement strand
CACGCCCTCGGCCACCTCGGCGCGGGCGCCGATGAAGCAGTCGTCCTCGATGATGGTCGGATTGGCCTGCAGCGGCTCGAGCACGCCGCCGATGCCGGCGCCGCCGGACAGGTGGACGTTCTTGCCGATTTGGGCGCACGAGCCGACCGTCGCCCAGGCGTCGACCATCGAGCCCTCATCGACATAGGCCCCGATGTTCACGAAGCTGGGCATCAGCACCACGTTGCGGCCGATGAAGGCGCCCTGGCGCACGATGGCGCCAGGCACGGAGCGAAAGCCGGCCGCCTGATAGTCGGCGCCGGACCAGTCGGCGAACTTGTTCGGCACCTTGTCCCACCACGGCCCGGCGCCCGGCCCTTCGGCCGCCACGCCGCGCTCGCCCGGACGCATCAGCTGATTGTCGTTCAGTCGGAAGGACAGAAGAACCGCCTTCTTAAGCCACTGATGGGTGTTCCAGACGCCATCGGCATCGCGCGAGGCCACGCGAGACTCGCCGGAATCCAGCATGGCCAGGGCGGTCTGCACCGCCTCGCGCGCCTCGCCCCTGGTGGCGGTCGAGATGTCGGCGCGAGCCTCCCAGGCCCGTTCGATGACGGCTTCCAGCTGGGCGCGGTCGGTCATGCGGCGTCTCCCTTGAGGACGGCGGTGGAGAGGAAGGGGGCCAGCGCCAGGGCGCGGTGATCGACGAAAGCGGCTTCCGAATCGATGGCCTTTGGCCCAACCAAGATCGTGGTCATGCCCAGCGCCTTGGCTGGGTGAAGATTGCGCTCGGTATCCTCGAAGAAGGCGGTGTCGACGGGATCCAGCGCGAACCTGTCCAGCATGCGCGCGAAGGTATCCGGGTGGGGCTTGGGCCGCATTTCGGCGTCCTCGATGGCGAACAGCCCGTCGAACAGGTCGCGCACCCCCAATTGCTCGGCCACCCGCTCGCCATGCCGGATCGAACCATTGGTGAAGATGTAGCGGGGCCCGTTCAGCCGTTCGAGGGACGCGCGCAAGCCTTCCGTCGGCCCCAGGTCCGCCAGCGGCACGTCGTGGACGTCGGAGAGGAAGTCGGCGACGTCGATCTCATAGTCGGCCATCAGGCCGCCGAGGGCCGCGCCGTGGTCAGCCAGATACTTGAGCTGCAGCGCCCTCGCCTCTGCCTCCTCCAGGCCGGTCAGGCGAATCATGTAATCCCGGATGCGCCCCGAGACCCGCTTCAGGATCTGCCGCTCGGGCGGATACAGGGTGTCGTCCAGGTCGAACAGCCAGGTGCGGACATGGCTGAGGTCCGCACCCAGTTCGGTTGACGCCCCGGCGGCGGTCTCCGTCACGCCTTCACCAGGGTGCCGGCGCCCGTTTCAGTGAAGAGCTCCACCAGCATGGCGTGGGGCCGGCGGCCGTCGAGGATGACCACCGCCTCCACCCCTGCGCGGATCGCCGCGATGGCAGTCTCTAGCTTGGGGATCATGCCGCCGGTGGCGACGCCGTCGGCGATCAGGCCTTCGGCGTCGTCGATGGACATCTGACGAAGGATCTGGCCGTCGCCGCCTCTCACCCCCGCCACGTCGGTCAGCAGAAGCATGCGCTTGGCCTTGAGCGCCCCGGCCAGAGCCCCCGCCACCGTGTCGGCGTTGACGTTGTAGGTGCGGCCGTCCTCGGCCACCCCGATGGGTGCGATCACAGGCACCCAGTCCGCGTCGGACTCGATCAGCCGGGTGACCAGCTTGGGATCCACCCGGGTGGGTTCGCCGACAAAACCGAGATCGACCTCGTGCTCGATCAGGCTGTCGGGATCGCGTTTGGTGCGCCGGGTCTTCTCGACGGTCAGCAGACCTGCATCCTTGCCCGAAAGGCCGACACCACGCACGTCGGCTTCCTTGCCGGCCATGGTGATCCAGTGGGCGATTTCCTTGTTGACCGCCCCGGACAGGACCATTTCGGCGACCTGCATGGTGTCCGCGTCGGTGACGCGCAGGCCGTCGACGAAGGCCGACCTTACCCCCGCCCTGTCCAGCATGGCGCTGATCTGGGGGCCACCGCCATGGACAACCACGGGGTTGACCCCCATCAGCTTCAGCAGCACCACGTCAGCGGCGAACTGGCGGGCCACAGCCTCCTCGCCCATGGCGTGGCCGCCATATTTGATCACCACCGTCTCGCGATCGTAGACCTGAATATAGGGCAGGGCCTCGGCCAGAGTCCGGGCGGTGCCCCAGGCGCGATCCTCGGATTGGCGTTCGGTCTCGTCCATGATGCGGCTCGCCTAAAGGATCGCCCCCGACCTGTCACCCGAAACCCTTTGGCGCCGCCGTCCGTTCACCTCTCATGCGCGAGCACGAGATCGACGATCAAGACCTGACTCCCGGCGATCCGGGCGATCCCGCCCGTCCCGACGCCCTGGACCCTAGCCTGTGCCCTGAGTGCCAGGGCCTTGGAACGCGGCCTGACGGCGAGACCTGCCCGGTCTGCGACGGCACGGGCCAGGCCACGGCGCGGACGGGTGGCGGTTGACGACCGCGGGGGCTGAACGTCGCCGCCCCGTGCAGCCCGACACGCGTTAGCGGGGTTTCCTCTCAGCGATCAGAGTTCCGGCGGGGGGCGCGGCCAGGAGGTCGGCAGCGGGGCGGCGGTCAAACAGCCAGTCGACCCAGTCCTTGGGCTCGAGCGGGATGACGCCCCGGTCGTGATAGGGGGCGACGTCCGGCCCCGGCTCGGCTGTGAGCAGGGCGAAGGCCGGCGCCCCCTCGCCCGCCCGCCACAGGGCGGCCAACGCCATCAGCGGCGCGGGGTCGCCCCCCCGAGGCGCCGCGCGCAGCACCCAGCGAGTCTTGGGATAGCGGTCGCCGGTGAACTCATAAAAACCCGAGACCAGCACCAGCGCTCGGCCACTGGTCGCGCCGTTTGAAAAGCGCCGCCCCTCTGCGCGGAAATTGATGATCGGGGCAGCTTTCGGTCGCGGCGGCGGAAAGCCGAAGCGCATGGGGTGAAGGCGCGTCTCGCCCTCCAGAACCGCCGCCACCCGGTCGGTGTCGGTGGGCCGCACCTCGTCGCGCGGCTCCAGGTTCGGCACGCCGTCGGGAAAGGCGAAAGGCGTCCCGGCCGCTTCGAAGGCCTGGACCGCCTGGCGGACCGCGAACTTGCTCTCGTAGGAGGCGCACACGACGACGAAGATAGGTGCGATAAAAAATGAGTCCAGGAGTCCAGCTCGGGGCCCGCTCGGCCGAAAAAAGATGCGGGATTTCGGAAGGTTAGAAACTCTGTCGGCCGCGTCTGACGTTGGACTCGGGGTCCAGGGAAGAGTCCAGGCGGGGGCAGAGTCCAGCGCTGTCGACGGTTCCGGGGCGCGGGGTCGCATCCCGGCATGATGCGGCGCCGCCGGGCGGGGTCGGCGATCCGGTCGCTGGTTCAATCGCCAGCGCGACGTGGCGCGGCCGGCGCGCGGCGGATGGGGGATCAGCGAACCCATCGGGGCGTTGGGCCGTTGGCCGGGGATGGATGTTTCGGAGATGTTGTTTCAGGGCTGGCCGGGGCTGGCGCGCACCGCCCTGGTCGGGGCCCTGGCCTATGCCGGGCTCGTCGTCTTCCTGCGCCTGTCGGGCAAGCGGACCCTGTCGAAGCTGAACGCCTTTGATCTGGTGGTCACTGTGGCGCTGGGCTCGATCCTGGCGACCATCCTGCTGAACGAGGACGTGGCCCTGGCCGAAGGGATGGTCGCCTACGCCACCCTTATCGTGCTGCAATGGCTGGTGGCCTGGACCTCGGTGCGATGGAAAGGCTGGGCAAAGACGGTGCGGGCCGAGCCCACCGTCCTGGCGCGCGACGGCGCGCCGATCGCCGCCGCCCTGAGGCGCGAACGTGTCACCGAAGACGAGCTGCTCAGCGCGGTGCGCAACGCCGGCGGGCGCGACCTGGCCGAGGCGGAAATTGTGATGTTGGAAGGCGACGGGGCCCTGACGGCGATCCTCAGGCATTGAACCTTCCCACCCCCGGCGCTGTTTCCCGCGCATGGGCGCCTTTGATCTCCAGACCTTCCACGCCCTGATCGGTGATCACGGTCAGGATATAAGCTGGTGGCAGATGTCGCTGCGCGCGTCGCTGCTCTTCGCCATCGGACTGGCCATCATGCGGCTTGCGGCGGCGCGCGCCTTTGGGAAGTGGACGGCGATGGACATCATCCTGGCGGTGATCGTGGGCTCGAACTTGAGCCGGGCGCTGACGGGGAGCGCACCGTTCTGGCCCACGGTGATCGCCACCCTGGTGCTGGTGGCCCTGCACGCCGCGGTCTCGTGGGCGGTGACCCGCTGGCCTGCCCTTTCCGGGGTGCTGAAAGGCCGATCAGTGCGGCTGGTCCGTGACGGCGAGGTGGATGAGGCGGCGCTGCGCCGTCATGGCATCGGCCGGGGCGACCTGCGCATGGCGTTGCGCGCGCGCGGCATCGATGAGGTCGAGGGGGCCGAAGCCGTGCATCTGGAACGCAACGGCGACATCAGCGTGATCCCCAGGTCGAGCTGAGGCGTCTTGCCGCCCGCGACGGAACGGGGTCCGGTGGCGCCGGACCGAGGGACCACGCCCATGCGCCGCGCAGCGGACCGGAGGATGACGAAAGGAGGGGTTTACGTCATCAATGCACCCGCGCCTTCCCGATCTCCAGCCCGTCCGCGCCGGCTGACACGCCGATCACCGACCCGTCCTCGATCTCGCCGGCCAGGAGTTTCCTCGCGATCGGGTCGACCAGGTCCTTCTGGATGACGCGCTTGAGGGGTCTCGCGCCGTAGACCGGGTCGTAGCCCCTGTCGGCGAGCCAGGCGGCGGCGCTGTCGTCGAGAGCGAGGGTCAGTCTGCGGTCGGCCAGAAGCTTTTCGAACCGGGCCAGCTGAATGCGGACGATGCCGCTCATCTGGTCGCGGCCGAGGCGGCGGAACAGGATAATCTCGTCGATGCGGTTCAGGAACTCGGGGCGGAAGTGGGCGCGGACGGCGTCCATGACGAAGGGGCGGATGGCCTCGACGTCTTCGCCCTCGCCTTGATTGGCCAGGGCGTCGGAGCCCAGGTTCGAGGTCATGATGATCAGGGTGTTCTTGAAGTCGATCAGGCGCCCCTGGCTGTCGGTCAGGCGGCCGTCGTCAAGCACCTGGAGCAGGACGTTGAACACGTCCGGGTGGGCCTTTTCGACCTCGTCGAAGAGCACGACCTGATAAGGGCGTCGACGCACGGCCTCGGTCAGGGCGCCGCCCTCGTCATAGCCGACATAGCCGGGAGGGGCGCCGATCAGCCGCGAGACGGAGTGCTTCTCCATATATTCGCTCATGTCAATGCGGGTGATGGCCGCCTCGTCGTCGAACAGGAATTCGGCCAGGGCCTTGGTCAGCTCGGTCTTGCCCACGCCCGTCGGGCCCAGGAACAGGAAGGAACCGAGCGGCCGATTGGGGTCGTTGAGCCCAGCG
>CAZITK010000135.1:0-5434 GCA_964542145.1 uncultured Brevundimonas sp. | reverse complement strand
GACGGTTGCAGGTTCGAGTCCTGCCGGGCGCGCCAATTCGTTCACCCTGGCGTTTAAGCGTTCGCACACCGGCTTGTGCCAAACTTGGCGCATGGAACGCCTGACCTCGACCCAAGCTGCGGCCTTCCAGGCCGTCCTCGATCGTCTCGACGACGCCCAGCGGGCGCGTGTCGAACAGGCCGCTATCGCCGCTGTCAGACCGGCGCGCGAAAGCGCGTCGCACTGGAATTTCGACCTGCCGGCCGAGGCCGCCGATACGGCCCTGGGCGAAGACGCCACCGACGCCATGCGACGCGGCCTGGTCGCCCGCTGGGCGCTGGACCTGCCGACGACGGCGCGCGAGGCGGACCTGCCGCCGGAGGTCATGTCCCTCTATCCCTACTGGACCGACAGGCTGGCCGAATTCCTCACCGCCGGCGCCGACCCTTATGACCGCGATCACTGGGCTAAGGATGTCCGCTTCGTGCTGGCGCTCAGCGTGCCGGGCGCGCGGACCCAGACCATCGACCTTTCCTCGCCACTCGGGCCCGGCCAGATCGTGCGCAATGGTCTCGGCGGCCATGGCTGGGCGCCCCTGCTGGCCTACGTCCGGTCCACCGGCTGGAACAAGCCCTGGCTGGAGGTGCACACCGAGGCGCGCCAGCTGGAGGATTTCAACGAGGCCGGTTGGGACCGCGCCTGGGCGACGGCGGCGGCGATCTGCGAGCGGCGGCCCGAGCTGGGCGGCATGATCGGCTCGTCCTGGTTCTATGATCCGCCGCTGGAGACCATCAGCCCGCGCCTGGCCTATCTCAGGCTCAATCCGCTGAAGGGCGGCGCCTTCATCGTCCATCAGGGCCCGGCCCCGATTCACAGCGAACGCGCGGCGGCGTCCTCGCCCACGCGACGGGCCATGATTGAATCCGGCGAATACGTCCCCAGCGGCTGGCTGATCGCCTGGCCCCGCGCCGAACTGATCGCCTGGGCGAAGGGGCGCGCGGTCGAAGAGGTGCGCGAGGCGGCCTGACCCTCGGTTGTCGTCATGCCCGGAATGTTCCGGGCATCCATACGCTCAGAAGCCAGCAGTAAGGACGCGAGCGTTTGACGTCCGAGGTTATGGACCCCCGTGACAAGCACGGGGGTGACGAGGTCGTTGTCCTGGCGAGGGTCTCACCTCGTCATGCGGCCCCAAGACTCGGCAACGGGCGAGATCTCAAGATCCGCCACCTTGGCCAGGCGAATCAGCCGGTCCAGGTCAGCGACCGTGCAGCCGTAAGGCGTCGGCCGGTCCGAGACATCGTGGCCATAGGCGATCAGCCAGCCCCGGCTGTCGGCCGTCTGCTGGATCAGCGCCTCCAGGTCGTATCCGGGCAGGCGGCGGCTCTCCAGACCGATGGCCTGGAGATTGACGCGGTCGGCGCGGCCGGCGTTGATCCCGTCGCGGACGCCTCGGCCAAGGTCGAAGCGCCCGGCGATCACCGCCTTGGCCTCCAGCGCGCAGTCGCCGAACGGATAGGCGAAGGTCCGCATCCGATAGCCGTCCAGCCGCTCGGCCACCCAGCGGGCGTTGCGCTCCAGGCTGGCGGTCAGGTCGGCTGGGCTGAGCCGCAGCACGCTGGCGTGCTCATAGGTGTGGCAGCCGACTTCGTGGCCGGCGGCGTGCAGCGCCTGCAGGTGCTCGGTCTCGAATTGCGGCAGCTCCAGATTGCGCGCCCCCGCCAACCCGCCGCAGACATAGTAGGTGGCCTTCACCCCGTGCTCGGCCAGCACCGGCCCCGCCTCGGTCCAGGCGGAAAGGGGGATGTCGTCGAAGCTGAGGCTCAGCACGCCCCGGCTGGGCGCGACGGAAACCGGCCGCCGCCCGAGATAACGCGCCGCCCGACGCCGCATCTGATCCACACGGTGCTGCATGCCGAAAGGGTGGCACGCGGGCGGTTAAGGGCGGATTGCGCGATCCGCGGTCAGCCAACCCAGGACCTGATATCCCATACGGGCGCGATCATCATTATGGCCAAGGTCA
This sequence comes from uncultured Brevundimonas sp., assembly GCA_964542145.1. Taxonomy (GTDB): domain Bacteria; phylum Pseudomonadota; class Alphaproteobacteria; order Caulobacterales; family Caulobacteraceae; genus Brevundimonas. Next base: position 3,435 of record CAZITK010000135.1, on the reverse strand, counting down.
ACGCGATGAGGACGGGGGCCATCCACAGAAGCAGATGGACCCAGTCCACGCGCCGCCGCCGCCGATGACGGGGGCCGTCCGGACTCATCGCGCGTCCTCTCCAAATGCTGCCGTGAGGTCGGCGATCAGGTCGCCTGGATCCTCCAGGCCGATATGCAATCGGATCAAGGGCCCCTCCAACCTCGGCGGCGCCTGCCTGAAGCCCAGCTGTCCCGTCTCGTGCGTCGCCAGGCTCTCGAAGCCGCCCCAGGAGTAGCCGAGGCCGAACAGGGTGAGGCGGTCGAGGACGGCTTCGGCGTCGGCCTCCGAGCCGCCGTCCAGCACCACGCCCATCAGGCCGGCGGCGCCGGTGTAGTCGCGGCTCCACAAGTCGTGGCCGACCGAGCCGGGCAGGGGCGGGTAGAGGACGCGGGCGACGCGGGGATGTTCCGCCAGCCATTCCGCCACCTGCAGGGCCGAGGCGGCGTGGCGGTCCAGCCGGGTCTTGAGGCTGCGGGCGCCGCGCAGGGCCAGCCAGGCGTCATCGGGCGAGACGTGCCAGCCCATGTCCTCGGCGGCCTGATGAATCTGGCGGCCCAGTCGGTCGTTCCGCGTCCCCACCGCGCCCATCAACAGGTCGGAATGGCCGCCGACATATTTGGTCAGGGCCTGGACGCTGACATCGACGCCGTGGCTCAGCGGCTTGAAGGCCACCCCAGCCGCCCAGGTGTTGTCCATGATGGTTACCGCACCGCGTCCCCGCGCGGCGGCGGCCAGGGCCGGAACGTCGACCATCTCGAAGGTCAGGCTGGCGGGCGATTCGATCAGGACTATTCGCGTGCGCTCGCCGATCATCCCCGCGATCTCGCCGGCCGTGGCCTCGGCCGGATGAAAGCGGGCGGTGACGCCGCGCTCGGCCATGAACCGGGTCAGGAACCGGCGGCTGGGGCCGTAGACGGCGTCGGTGGTCAGCACCTCGTCACCCGCCCGCGCCAGGGCCAGAATCGGCAGGGTCACGGCCGACAGCCCTGAGGAGGTCAGCACCACTCGCTCGGCCCGCTCCAGATCGGCGACCAGTTCGCCCAGCGCTCGCTGGGGAGCCAGGTCGTCGATGCCATAGACCGGCCCCAGACGCTCGTCGCGCATCACCCCGACCGATGGGTTCAGCAGGGTCGAGGCCCGCTCCACCGGCGGGCTGACCGGGCGGCGGCCTCCGATCGGCCGCGCGGTTGCACGGCGAATTAGGCGGGTGGAGTCGTGTTCGCTCATCGGCTTTCGTCGCGTCCAAGGTTGCCACGGGGGCCTCGGGCCTTCTAACACCGGATCGCGGGGGAAGCGGAGGCGCGCGATGATCGATTTCGGCGCGGCGGCCAGAGGGGCCGCCCTGACCCTGACCGCGGGCCTGGTCCTCATGGCCTGCGGCGACCGCAGCGCCGAACCAGACACAGAGGTCGCCCCGCTCCCGCCAATCGATAGCGGCGAGATCGAACATCAGGCCAGCGAGACCCTGGCCGCCATCCGGGCGCGCGGCCGCCTCAACTGCGGCGTCAACGAGGGACTGGTCGGTTTCGCCTACACCGATAACCGCGGCCAGTGGCGGGGCTTCGACGTCGATTTCTGCCGGGCGCTTGCGGCCGCCACTCTGGGCGACCCGAAAGCGGTGCGCTTCATTCCCCTGACGACCCAGAACCGGTTCGACGCGCTGCGCGGCGGCCGTATCGACGTGCTTTGGAGAAACACCTCCTGGACCATGAGCCGCGATGCCGGGGAAGGGTTGGAGTTTGCCGGGGTCAACTACTACGACGGCCAGGGCTTCCTGGTTCGGCGCTCGCTGAACTTGACCAGCGCGGCCGAGCTGAACGGCGCGCGCGTCTGCGTCCAGGACGCCTCGACAACCCGCCTCAACCTCGACGACTATTTCCGCGCGAGGCAGCTGGAATATACGCCCGTGGTGGTGGCGAGCGAGCGCGAAGCGCGCGACGCCTATGACCGCGAGCAATGCGACGCCTTCAGCGCCGACCTGTCGGCCTTGGCCGCAGCCAGAACCTTGTTGACCAATCCTGGCCAGCACGCCGTCTTGCCGGATGTTATCTCCAAGGAGCCACTAGGGCCCGCGACCCGCCGCGATGATCCCGCCTGGACTGATATCGTTCGCTGGACCTTGAACGCCATAGTTCTGGCTGAGGAACTGGGCGTCACGGCCGACACCGCACAGGAAATGTCCCGCACCTCGACCGATCCAAGGGTGCGCCGTCTACTGGGCGGCGAAGGGGAGTTTGGCGCCATGCTGGGCCTGCAGTCCGAATGGGCCCTGCAGGCGGTGCGCGCCGGCGGCAACTACGGCGAAATCTTTGATCGCAACCTGGGCGGCCGATCGGCCCTCGACCTGGCGCGTGGTCTCAACGCACAATGGAACGCTCAGCCGCGTGGCCTGATGTACGGTCTGCCGGTACGCTGAGACGACGAACCGAGGGGGAACAACCGGATGACCATGACTACCGAGGCGCCGGTGGTGCGCAAGAAGCTGGCGCTTCATTGGTGGATGCTGATTGGTTTCGCCGTGGGCCTGATCGGTGGCCTGGCGGTCAATCTGACCGGCGTGGGCGACACGCCGACAGTCGAATGGATCGTAGCCAACGTTACCGGTCCGGCGGGCCAGATCTTCCTTCGCCTGCTGTTCATGCTGGTGTTGCCGCTAATCTTCTCGGCCCTGGTCATGGGGGTGGCCGAGATGGGCGACCTTTCGGCTCTTGGGCGGGTCGGTTGGAAAACCCTGCTTCTCACCATCTGCGTCTCCGCCATCGCGGTGCTGATTGGTCTGGTGCTGGTCAATATCGTGCGTCCTGGCGACGGGGTCGATCCGGTCCTGGCCCAGCAACTCCTGGCCGAGAGCGCGGGCGGCGCCGCCAGCATCATCGGCAATGCGCCCGACGGCGTCAGCGCCGGCTCCTTCTTTCTGGATCTGATTCCGTCCAACGTCTTCCTGGCGGCCAGCGAGAACCAAATCCTGTCGGTGATGGTCTTCGCCCTGTTGTTCGGCATCGGCCTGGTGCTCGCCAAGAGCCCAGCCACCGACCGTCTTCAGGCCACCATTCAGGGGCTGTTCGAGGTGATGATGAAGCTCATCAACCTGGTCATCCGCCTCGCGCCTATCGCCGTTGCCTGTCTGATGTTCAACTTGGCGGCCGTGTTCGGCTGGGATCTGCTGATGCGCCTGGGCGCCTTCGTCCTGGTGGCCGTTGGCGCCATGGCGATCCACATGTTCGTGGTCTATCCGATCCTGATCTGGACTTTGGGCAAGCGGAACCCGGTGGAGTTCTTCATCGGAATTCGCGAGGCCATCGTGGTGGCCTTCGCCACCTCCTCGTCCAACGCCAGCTTGCCGGTGGTTCTGCGTGTGGCCGAGGAATCACTGAAGCTGCCGCGCCGGATCGCCCGTTTTGTCCTGACGGTGGG
>CAZITK010000134.1:0-5436 GCA_964542145.1 uncultured Brevundimonas sp. | reverse complement strand
GATGATGGCCGTGGGTCGCGCGGCCGAGGCGGTGGTCGCCGAGGTGCGGCGTCAGTTCCGCGAGAACCCGGGCATCATGACCTTCCAGACCAAGCCCGAATACGGCAAGGCGGTCGACATCCTGACCACGGCCGCGATCCGCGAGATGATCGTGCCGTCGCTGCTGCCGGTGCTGTCGCCGATCGTGCTGTTTGTCGTTGTCCTGCTGATCCAGCCGGACAAGGCCGACGCCTTCGCCGCCCTGGGGGCCATGTTGATGGGGGTGATCGTGACCGGTCTGTTCGTGGCCATCTCCATGACCTCGGGCGGCGGGGCCTGGGACAACGCCAAGAAGGTGATCGAGGAAGGTTTCACCGACAAGAACGGTGTGATCCACGGCAAGGGCTCCGAGGCGCACAAGGCCTCGGTCACCGGCGACACGGTGGGAGATCCCTATAAAGACACCGCCGGGCCAGCCGTGAACCCGATGATCAAGATCACCAACATCGTGGCTCTGTTGCTGCTGGCGGTGCTGGCGAGCGGGCGGATCGTCTAAACTCGGCCAGACATCTGATATTCAGGCCCCGGGGAGCGATCTCCGGGGTCTTTTTTCTTTGCCCTCGTCGCCGAAGGTCGAACCGGACAGCCGTGGGTCAAGCCCGAGTATGACGCTGGCGGGGGCGAACAGCTCCGACCGACGGCGCGCTCTCCGAATGCTTGTCCGACCAATTCTGAACCGGCCGGCGTCAGTCCGGTCGACGCTGTCCGGGCACATCTTCCTCGGTACGCGGCAACTGGCCGCGGCCGATGGTGCCGAGCACCTGTTCAAGCGCCGAAAGCTCGCGGCCGCGCGTGGGGGTGGTGCGGCTGTTCATGGCGATCTGCTGGCCGTCCTCCAAGGACAGTTCGCGCACGTGGGCAACGGTTTCGTCGCCTTCATTGAACGAGATCACGGTGACCGAGCGCGCGGCGACGCTGGAGGGATTCCAAGTGTAGCGCTCGGTCGTCTGGCTGACATAGTACCAGATGTCCTCCTCGAAGGTCGAGGTGGCCGATGGCGACCCCAATCGGGCCAGAACGGTGGACTTGGTGTCCTCACCTGCCTTGATCTCGTTTGGGAAGACGTCGATCGGCTGAAAGCCATGGCGCCCAACCTGAGGCGCGCAGGCCGCGACGGCGAGCGCCACGACGGCGGTGAAAGGCACAAGGGTCGCGGGACGGATCATGCGAGGACGCCTGAGGACTGAATCGATCTTTGACCTAACCGGCTCGGGGCCTTAGTTCAACGGCGCGGCCGAAAAGGGGCGACCCGCACCCTCGATCACGGGATTTGGCGACGTGCTGAAGATGCTTTTGGGGACGAGTGCTGCCCGACGGATTGGCGAGCGGCTATATGCTGAGGCGGTCGCCCAGGCGCGGACACCGGCCTTCTACGCAGAACTACGGGCGCCCGACGAGATCGACGCCCGGTTTGAGCTCTACACTCTGCATGTGCTGTTGCTGGTGATGCGGCTGCGTCAGGACGGCGAGCGGGGCGCCGAGATCGGTCAGGCCCTGTTCGACGCCTATGTGGGCGCGCTGGACGACACCTTGAGAGAGCTAGGGGTGGGCGACGTGTCCGTGCCCAAGAAAATGCGCAAGCTGGGCGAGCAGCTATACGGCCGTATGTCGACCTATGAGCCCCTGCTGGCGGCCGAGGACGCCGAGGGCCTGGCGGCGGCGCTGGCCCGCAATCTGTACGAGCGCGAGGGCGCGCCCGAGGCGGCGCGGCTGGCGAATTATGCACTGAGGACAAGGGCGGCGTTGGCGGCTCAATCGGACAAGTCCCTGATGGGCGGCAAGCCGGGGTGGGCGGCGGTGCTGGAGCCGGTGGCCGCATGAGCCGCCCCCTGCCATGGAGCGATCCGGTGCGGCTGAATGCCATCGGGCCGGGGATCGAACGCCGGCTCGAAGCCGACACCGCGACGCGCGGGCGGGTGGCCAAGGCGCTGGATCTGGCCGAGTTGGGTCGGCTGGAGGCCGAGCTGGCGCTGAGGCCAGCCATGATCGGCTGGCGGCTGACCGGGCGGGTGCGGGCCGAGGCGGTCCAGACCTGCGGCCTGACGCTGGAGCCGCTGCCCGTCTCGGTGAACACGCCGTTCGAAGTGGCGCTGGTCGAACCGGACCACGCGCCGGCGCCGTCCGAAGCCGAGGTCGAGATCGGACTGGACGACGATTCGCCGGACGTGGTGGAGGGCGCGGTTGACCTCGCGGCCTATGTGGTGGAGCAGCTGGCGCTGAACCTCGACCCCTTCCCGCGCAAGCCCGGCGCGGTGTTCGAGCCGCCGGAAGGACCGCCTGAAACCTCGCCCTTTGCGGTGTTGAACCGTCTGAAGACGCGCGACGAGGGCTCTTGACCCGGCGTCAGGTCGCTTGCATCCCCGGCGCCCGACGATATCTATCGTCCCATCCCTGAAATGGTCCGCATGGGCCGAGGAGCGATCCCCCGCGTGGCTTCTTCTTCGATCCTATCGCTGGACGCCATGGGCGGCGACCATGGGCCCGCCGTCGTGGTGGGCGGCGTGGAAGAATGGCTGGCGCGGCGCGACGACGGAGGGACGCGATTCCTGCTGCATGGCGAGGCCGATGCCCTGAAGGCCGAACTGGCGCGGCGGCCGGCGGCGGCGGCCCGCTGCGAGATTCGGGCGACCGACAAGGTCATCGCCATGGACGAAAAGCCCGCCCAGGCCATGCGGCGGGGCAAGGGCTCGTCGATGTGGAACGCCATCGAGGCGGTCAAGGCCGGCGAGGCGTCGGCGGCGGTCTCTGCGGGCAACACCGGCGCACTGATGGCCATTTCCAAGCTGTTGCTGCGCATGTCCGTGTCCGGACTGGACCGACCGGCTATCGTCGCCAGCTGGCCGACGCTGAAGGGGGTGACGGCGGTGCTGGACGTCGGCGCCAATGTGGAGAGCGACGCCGAGCAACTGCTGGATTTCGCCATCATGGGCGCGGCATTCCACCAGGCGGTCCACGGTTCGGGGGCGCCGACCGTCGGCCTTCTCAACATTGGCTCCGAGGACGTCAAGGGCCACGAGGATATACGTCAGGCGGCCGCCATCCTGAGGGCGTCGGACCTGGTTAATTATCACGGCTTCGTGGAGGGGGACGACATCGCAAAGGGCACGGTGGACGTCGTGGTCACCGACGGCTTCACAGGCAATATCGCGCTGAAAACCGCCGAGGGCACGGCGCGCTTCATCAACGCCCTGCTGCGCGAGGCCCTGACCAGCGGCGTCCAGGCCAAGCTGGGCGCCGCCCTGGCCATGCCGGCCCTGAAGGCCATGGCCCAGAAGATCGACCCCAGCGCCATCAACGGCGGGCCGCTGCTGGGTTTGAACGGCATCGTGGTCAAGTCGCACGGCGGCGCCGACGCCCGCGGGTTCGGCAACGCCATCCGCATCGCGGCGGAACTGGGTCGCAGCGACTATCTGGACAAGGTCGGCAAGAGCCTGGGCCGGGTCGCCGGCCTGGTGGAGGCCGGGGCCCAGGAGATTTCTGAATGAGCAGCCCAGCGAGCGTAACCCGCAGCGCCATCACCGGCACCGGCGCCTACCTGCCGGATCAGGTCGTCACCAACGCCGACCTTGCCGCATTGGTCGAGACCTCCGACGAGTGGATCCGCGAGCGCACCGGCATTCGCCAGCGACACCGGGCCCGGGACGACCAGCCGACCAGCGACCTGGCGGTCGAGGCCGCGCGCCGCGCCCTGGAGGCGGCGGGACGGACGGCGGAGGAAGTCGATCTGATCGTGGTGGCGACCACCACCCCGGACATGACCTTTCCCGCGACGGCCGCCATCGTGCAGAGGAAGCTGGGCGCGGGCATCGGCATCGCCTTCGACGTCCAGGCGGTGTGCACAGGTTTCGTCTATGCGCTGAGCGTAGCCGACGGCTTTATAGCACGCGGATTGGCGAAATGCGCCCTGGTCATCGGCGCCGAGGAGATGACCCGGCTGATGGACTGGACCGACCGCTCGACCTGCGTGCTTTTCGGAGACGGGGCCGGTGCGGTGGTGCTGGAGCCGCGCGAAGGGACGGGGACGGCCGCCGACACCGGCATGCTGGGCTTTGCGCTACGCTGCGACGGGACAAAGACGGACCTGCTCTATGTCGATGGCGGGCCGACCACAACGGGCACGGTCGGGCGCCTTCGCATGGCCGGAAACCAGGTGTTTCGCCACGCCGTGGTCAATATCGCCGAGGCCGTCACGGCGGCGGCCGAGGCGGCCGGGATCAAGGTCTCCGAAGTCGACTGGTTCGTCCCGCACCAGGCCAATCAGCGCATCATCAAGGGTGTGGGGGATCGGCTGGGACTGGATGAGCACAAGGTGATCCTGACCATCGCCGACCACGCCAACACCTCGGCGGCGTCCATTCCCCTGGCTCTGGACGTCGCGGTCAGGGACGGGCGGATCAAGGCTGGTGATCTGGTTCTGATGGAGGCCATGGGCGGCGGCCTGACCTGGGGGGCCTGCGCGGTCCGGATGTGATCGTCCGTAATCGTGCGCATTAACGCGTTTCGGGGCTATGATTCGCGGCGCGCTTAGGCTTGGATGACCACCTGCTAGTTTTCGTGCGGATGGGGGAGGAGCTATTGTCGGGACAGACCCTGACCCGCGCGGACCTGTGCGAAGCGGTTCATGAAGAGCTGGGACTGCCGCGTCAGGAATGCGCCGGCATGGTCGAACGCACCCTCGAACTGATCGTGGAGAGCCTGGAGCGTGGCGAGACGGTCAAGCTGTCGGGCTTCGGTGTGTTCCAGGTGCGTGAGAAGCGCGCCCGCATGGGTCGAAACCCCAAGACGGGCGAACCGGCGGCGATCCACCCGCGCCGGGTCATTAGCTTTCGCGCCTCCCAGATCATGAAGGCGCGCGTCGACGGCGCCGGCGCCTGACCCGTGGGCTCGGCGCCATGACCAAGGCCCCCAAGGCCTTCCAGAGTATTTCCGAGACAGCCGCGGAGGTGGGCGTCGCGCCGCATGTGCTGCGCTTCTGGGAAAGCCGCTTCGATTTCGTCGAACCGGTCAAGCGCGCTGGCGGCCGGCGCTTTTATCGCGCCGATGACGTGGCTCTTCTGGCCGCCATACGCCGACGGCTGCACGATGAGGGTCTGACCCTGAAGGGCGTGCAGCGGCTGTATGACGAGGGGGGGCTAGGCGGGGTCCTGGGCGCGCCGTCGTCGAGCGCTGACGCCGGGCTCGGCCGGCCGGTCGAGATCGCCGCCACGCCGGCCCTGAAACGCGCCCTGGACCAAGTGGAGTATGCCCGCGCCCGGCTGCTCGCGGCCTTGGCCGGATAGGCCCTCGGGAAAAACCTTCGGCGGGGCTTTGCGCCACGCGCGGTCGCGTCTATAGGACCGCCACTCGGAGCGTGGCGCAGCCTGGTAGCGCACTTGACTGGGGGTCAAGGGGTCGCAG
>CAZITK010000133.1:0-5623 GCA_964542145.1 uncultured Brevundimonas sp. | reverse complement strand
CGCCTTCTTGGGTTACGTTCTGCCGGGGGGTCAGATGTCCTTCTGGGGCGCCGAGGTCATCACCAATCTGATAGGGGCCGTACCCTTCGTCGGAGAGCCGATCCTGATCTGGCTGCGCGGCGGCCCGGCGATCGACAATGCCACGCTGAACCGCTTCTTCTCGCTGCACTATCTGCTGCCGTTCGTCATCGCGGGTTGCGTGGTGTTGCACTTGTGGGCCCTGCACCACGCAGGTCAGAACAACCCGGTCGGCATCCTGATCCCCAAAGACAGGCTCAAGAAGGACACCGTTCCATTCCACCCGTATTATACGGTCAAGGACGGCTTCGCGATCATCTTGTTCTTGATCATGTTCGCCTATTTCGTGTTCTTTAACCCGAACGCGCTTGGCCATGCCGACAACTACATCCCGGCCAATCCTCTGGTGACGCCCGCCGAGATCGTGCCGGAGTGGTACTTGTTGCCCTTCTACGCCATCCTTCGCGCCATCCCTGACAAATTCGGCGGGGTCGTGGCTATGTTCGGCGCCATCGCAGTGCTGTTCATCCTGCCCTGGCTGGACACCTCCAAGGTGCGGTCGATGCGCTACCGCCCGCAGATGAAGATCTGTTTCGTGATCTTCGTGGTCAACGCCTTCATCCTGGGGTGGTGCGGCGCCAAGTTGCCGGACGCGCCGGTGATCGGGAGCTTCCAGACCTTCACCCTGATCGACGGCGACCTGAACAGCTTCCTGTGGTTGGGACGCGTGGCCACGGCCTACTACTTCGCCTTCTTCCTGGTCTTGATGCCGCTTCTGGGTCTGCGGGAAAGGCCCTTGCCGGTCCCGGCTTCGATCTCGGAGCCAGTGCTGTCGCCCCGAATTCCCGACGCCGCCGAAACCCCGAAGTCCGCCTAATGAGCACGCGCCCGATGATCCGCACCCGTCTCCGTACCGCCGGTCTGGTCGTGCTCGCTGCGGTGGGCCTGGGCCTCGCTGCGTCCCCGGCCCTCGCCGCCGGCAAGGCCAAGCATCCGCGCAGCGGCGATTTCTCATTCGAGGGACCGTTCGGAACCTTCGATCAGGCCCAGTTGCAACGCGGCTACAAGGTGTATCGCGAGGTCTGCGCGGCCTGTCACAGCATGGACCTCGTTTATTTCAGGACCCTAGGCGAACGCGGCGGCCCCTTCTACGACCCTCACGCTGAGAACGCGGCCCAGAACCGCTTCGTGCGCGCCATCGCCGCCGAATTCGAGGTGCCGGGCATCGATACCGAGACGGGCGAAGCCATCATGCGCCCGGCCACGGCCGCAGATCGCTTCCCAAATCCGTATCCGAACGCTACTGCCGCAGCCGCGGCCAACGGTGGCGCCATGCCGCCGGATCTGTCGGTGATGGCCAAGGCGCGCCACTATGGCGCTGACTACATCTATTCTCTGCTGAGCGGCTACGAGACCCCCCCAGCCGGCCTCGCGGTCGGTCAGGGGCAGTACTACAACCTCTATATGGCCGGGGACATGACGCCCTTCTGGTCTGGCGATCCGGATAGGGTTCCATATGGGGGCTTCATCGCCATGGCCCCCCCGTTGCGCGACGGTCAAGTGACCTACGACGACGACACCCAGGCGACTGTCGATCAGATGTCGAAGGACGTGTCGGCGTTCATCGCCTGGGCGTCGGAACCAAAGGCGGTCGAACGCAAACAGACCGGGTTCGCCGTGCTGGCCTATCTGTTCCTCTTCGCGGGCGTCACCTACGCCAGCTATCGTCGCATCTGGCGCGGCGTCGCCCACTGATCGATCAGGCCTCCGCACCTCCACGGGCGGCGGCCACGGCTGCGGCCCCTGTCAGGGTGCGTTTCAGGAAATCTTCGTCGGGTTGCACGTCTAGCGCCTCATCCAGCCGGATCAGATAGTCGGCCTGGCTGATTTCCACCGCGCCCAGACTGGCTAGATGCTCCGTCTGGAACTGCGCGTCGAGCAGTCGCCATGCCCCCAGCCTCAGCCGCGCCGTCAGGTGCACGAGGGCGACCTTCGATGCATCACGCTCGCGGCTGAACATGCTCTCTCCGAAAAACGCCCCGCCCAGGCTGACGCCATACAGCCCGCCGATCAGCCGTTCGTCCTTCCAGCACTCCACCGAATGCGCCCGGCCCCGCTGGAACAGCTCGCCGTACAGCCGCCGGATCGGCGCATTGATCCAGGTCTCCTGGCGATCCCCCGCCCCTGCCTCGGCGCAGGCCGCCACCACAGCGTCGAAGGCCGTGTCGCAGCGCACCTGAAATCGGTCCTGGCGCACCGTCCGCGCCAAGCGTGACGAGATCCGCAGACCATCTAGTGGTATGACGCCTCTCGTCTCCGGCTCGACCAGATAGACGCGAGGGTCATGCCTGCCCTCACCCATTGGAAACGTGCCGGTTGCGTAACTTTCCAGCAGTTGGTCGGCGCCGAAGATCACGCGGCCCCGCGCTCGGCACGCACAAGATCGACTCCGCGATTCGCCAACTCGTCGGCGCGCTCGTTCAGTTCATGGCCGGCATGGCCCTTGATCCAATGCCACCGCACATCATGCCGAGACCGCGCCTCGTCCAGCCGTCGCCACAACTCGGCGTTCTTGACGGGTTTCTTGTCGGCGGTGACCCAGCCCCTCGCCTTCCAGCCGCGCATCCATTCCGTGATGCCCTGCATGACGTATTTGCTGTCGGTATGAAGCTCGACCTTGCACGGTCGGTTGAGCGCCTCCAGCGCCATGATGGCGGCGGTCAACTCCATGCGGTTGTTAGTGGTCAGGGCCTCGCCGCCGAACAACTCCTTCTTGTGCCCCTCCCCCGCCTGCAGGATCGCCCCCCAGCCGCCCGGTCCGGGGTTGCCCTTGCAGGCGCCGTCGGTGTGGATGATGACGTGGGACAGGGTGAAGCTCGCGGGTCGTTATAACGTGTGTTATATAGACTGCCTGTCCGGAGGCCAGAGATGATCGCGTTGAAAGTGACCCAAGTCGGAAACTCCGTCGGCGTCGTCCTGCCCAAGGAAGCGCTCGGAGAACTGGGCGTCAGCAAGGGCGACACCCTTTTTCTCACACGAGGGCCGGACGGAGCCATGCGTGTGTCGCCCTACGACGATGAAATCCAGCGCCAGATTTCTCTGGGCGAGGCGTTGATGGACGACCATCGGGATGTCTTCCGCGCCCTGGCTAAATGAACGGCACGCCGATCTGGCTGCGCGAGGACGCGATCATCGCCCTGCACGATCGATCCTTGGCGCTGCATGGCGGGCCGGCGGGGATTCGTGACAAGGGACTGCTGCAATCCGCCCTTGAGCGGCCATTGAGTCGATTTCGATCTGAGGGCGAGCAACGCCTGTCGGCGCTGGCGGCCACCTATGCGGTCGGCATCGCGTCGAACCATCCTTTCGGGGATGGCAACAAGCGTGCGGCTTACGCCGCGCTGATCTTGTTCCTCGCTCTGAACGACGCGCCGCTACAGGCTGGCAAGGTCGATGCAATCCGGACCATGTTCGCGGTCGCCGCTGGCGACATCGACATCAGCGCTCTCGCCGCCTGGGTTCGCGTCAACAGCACGGCGACGTGACGCCAGGTCGCTTGGCGCGGAGCCCTCGGCTGGCCTATACCCTGCGCCAAGGTTTCCTTCGGGCCGCACCGGCCCGATTCCTCAGGAGTTTCCGCCCATGGGCGCCATGAGCATCTGGCACTGGGTCATCGTCGCCGTCCTCGTCCTTCTTTTGTTCGGCGGACGTGGCAAGCTGTCGAGCCTGATGGGCGACGCGGCAAAAGGCATCCGCGCCTTCAAGGATGGGCTGTCGGACGATGGCAAGAAGGACGGCCCCGCCGATGGGGTCAGCTCGCTGCCACGCACCGAGGCGGAAAAGGAAGAGCTGCGGCGCTGATCGCGCCCCGGCTTCGCGGAACGGAATAGCGCATGGGCGGCCTCGGCCCCGGTATCGGGGGCCTGGAAATTCTCGTCATCGGGCTGATCGCCCTGTTGGTCGTCGGGCCAAAGGATCTGCCGGTCCTGATGCACAAGGTCGGCCAGTGGATGGCGCGCGCCCGCAACATGGCCGCCGAATTCCGTGCCAGCTTCGACGAAATGGCGCGCCAGACCGAACTGGAGGAACTCCGCAAGGAGGTCGAGGCGCTCAAGACCGCCAATCCCGTGCATCGCTTGGGGGCCGAGGCCGACGCCGCCTTCAAGGACATCGAGGATGGACTGAACGCTCCGCCCTCCGCCGGCCCGCCCCGGACGCCCATGGCAGCCGCCCTGGCGCCCGAACCGTCGCCGGCGGCTGAGCCGGCACCCGACACAGCGGTCCCGCCAACAGCCAAAAAGCGCGCAAGTCCCAACAAAACGACCAATCCCAAACCCAAGTCGACGAAGACCAAGTCGAAGACCGCTGGCGCAACCGCGCCCCGCAAGATCACCGCATCGGCCGGGAAGGCCGCGCCCAAGCGCACCAAGAAGGTCGAGTTGTGAGCCGTAGCCACCTTGACGAGGCCGAGATCGAGGCGTCGCGCGCGCCGCTGATGGATCACCTGATCGAACTGCGCTCGCGACTGCTGATCTGCGTGATCGCCTTCGTCGCGGCCTTTATCGGCTGTTTCATCGTAGCCGAGCCGTTGTACATCTTTCTCGTCGAGCCGTTCGCCACGGCGACCGCCCTCTATCAGCTCACGGGCGGAGACGGCCACGGCGCCTCGCCGCTGGACCTGATCCTGATCACGGCCGGCCTGCGCGACGCCCCTGTCGCCGACGGCCAGACCGTCCAGCTGATCTATACGGCGCCGCTTGAGATCCTGTTCACCAAGATCAAGCTGGCCGCGTTCGGCGCGGTGATCGTGGCCTTTCCGATCCTGGCCTGGCAGCTTTATCGTTTCGTGGCTCCCGGCCTCTATCGCAACGAGCGCGGCGCCTTTCTGCCCTTCCTCATCGGCGCGCCGGTGATGTTCCTCCTGGGCGCGGCCATGGTCTATTACGTCATGCTGCCTTTCGTGATGTGGTTCTCACTGAGCCAGCAGATCACGGCGGGTGGCGTCTCGGCTGAGCTTTTGCCCCGCGTCTCGGACTATCTCAGCCTGGTCACGGCTTTGATTCTGGCCTTCGGTCTGTGCTTCCAGCTGCCCATCGTTATGACCCTTCTGGGCCTGGCCGGCATCGTCAGCTCCAGGGTCATGGCCGCCGGCCGCCGCTACGCCATTGTCGGGGTGGCGGTGGTGGCCGCCGTCGTGACTCCCCCTGATCCGATCAGCCAGATCATGCTGATCGTCCCCCTCGTGCTACTCTACGAAGTCTCGATCTGGTGCGTGAAGCTGATTGAGATCCGCCGCAGGAAGACCGATGAGGCCGAGGGATTGGCGATCTGATCACAAGGAAAACGCCGGGCGGTGATCCGTCCGACGCTCTCCTGATCTGCGCTGAAATTTTGATCAGCAGCTGTAGTACATGTCGAACTCAACCGGGTGAGGGTGCAGTTGCAACCGCATCACCTCCTCCATCTTCAACCCGATGTAGGCGTCGATGAAGTCATCATCCATGACCCCGCCCTTCTTGAGGAAGGCGCGGTCCTTGTCGAGGGCGTCGAGGGCTTCCTTCAGGCTGCCGGCCACCTCGGGGATCGAGCCCCGCTCCTGGGGCGG
>CAZITK010000132.1:0-5636 GCA_964542145.1 uncultured Brevundimonas sp. | reverse complement strand
AGGGTCTCGTTCTTGAAGCCCTTGACGAACAGGGGGCGGATCGGGCGGTCGATCAGGCGGGAAACCAGCGTTTCCTTCTCGGTCGGACGGCCCTCACGCTTGAAATAGCCGCCCGGGATCTTGCCGGCGGCGAAGGTCTTTTCCTGATAGTTCACAGTCAGGGGGAAGAAATCGAGGCCGGGCTTGGGCGCGCGGCCATAGACGACGGTCGCCAGGACCACGGTCTCGCCGTAGGTCGCGAGCACAGCGCCGTCGGCCTGACGGGCGATGCGGCCCGTCTCCAGGGTCAGCGGGCGGCCGGCCCACTCGATCGTCTTGCGTTTGATGTCGAACATTCTTCTGTCTTTCGTCTCCCGGCGGCGAATTCCGCGCGGGCGTCCCATCATTGGGGTGGAGCGTCGGGTGTTCAGTCCTTCGGTCCGGGATAGCCGCGACGTCGCGACCGATCCGCAAGGTGAGGACCAGTCCAGGCCCTCGCGTCACTGCGCCGATATCCCGCGGCGTGCGGGTGGTTCTGGATGCGGAACGAGGCGCGGACATGACGCCCGCGCCTCGAGGAAAGCTTTCCGCCGCTGGTTCGCGTCTTAGCGACGCAGGCCCAGCTTGCCGATCAGGGCGGTATAGCGCTCGCGATCGACCTTGTTCAGGTGGTCAAGAAGACGACGACGCTGCGAGACCATCTTGAGCAGGCCGCGACGCGAGTGGTTGTCCTTCTTGTGGGTCTTGAAGTGCTCGGTCAGGTTGGCGATGCGTTCCGACAGGATCGCGACCTGAACCTCGGCCGAGCCGGTGTCGCCCGTGGAACGGGCATTGTCCGCAATGACCTCGGTCTTGCGTTCAGCGGTAATCGACATCGGGTGCTCCTTTGGGTGCGCTACCGCTCGGCTCTGCGGAGCCTCGCTGCTTGAGCGCGCTGGAGTGTCCGTCCGGTCCCTCTTGGGATACGTCAGGACAGGTTGAAAACGCGGTCGGGTTCGAGCCGGCCGGCCCGCATCGAGCACAGGGCGACGAGCGTTTCGCCATCGAAGGCGGAAACCGTTCGCGAGCCGGACGAGAGCCGGGTCTTGAGGGTCTCCACCTGTCGGGGAAGCAGAACGATCGGCCGACCTTGCCGAAGCTGGAAGGCGTCTTCGGTCGTCACGGCCAGCTCCGGGATGTCGTCCAGGGCGGTCGCGACGGGAAGCAAGCCTTCCGAGGCGGCGCCCCTATGCACCATTTCCGTCAGAGAATCCAGCGTCACGGCGTTCCGGAGCCCGAACGGCCCGACCCGCTCGCGCCTCAGCGCCGAGACATGCCCCTCGGCCCCCAGCATCCGGGCCAGGTCGCGGGCGAGCGAGCGGACATAGACCCCCTTGCCGGTTCGAATGGCGATCTCGACGTGGTCGGGATCGGGGGCGTCGGTCACGGTCGCCTCGTGGATCGTAACCCGGCGGGCCTGAAGCTCGACCTCGACGCCCTCGCGGGCCAAGTCATAGGCGCGCTGGCCATCCACCCGAATGGCCGAGAAGGCCGGCGGAACCTGGTCGATCTCGCCGACAAAGGCCGGCAGGGCGGCGCGCACCGCCTCGACCGGAGGCCGCACGTCAGACCGGCCGATCTCGCGGCCCTCGCGGTCCAGGCTGTCGGTCGAGACGCCCCACTGGACCCGAAACCGATAGACCTTCTGCGCCTCCATCATGAAAGGCACGGTCTTGGTCGCCTCGCCCAGGGCGATGGGAAGGATGCCCGTGGCAAGCGGATCCAGCGTGCCGGCGTGACCAGCCTTCTGGGCGTCGAACAGACGACGGACTCGCGTCACCGCCTCGGTCGATCCCATCTCCAGCGGCTTGTCCAGACAGACCCAGCCGTGAACGGGTTGGCCCCGCTTGCGACGGCTCACGACGACCTTCTCCCCCCGGGGGGAGAAGGATCAATCCTCATCCGACCTTTCCAGATCGGCGCGCACCCTGGGGTCGTCCAGCAGACGATTCATGCGCTCCGCCGCGTCGAAACTCTCATCATGCCGAAACCGCAGGTCGGGCGTGAACTTCATGTCCAGCTTGGGACCCAGCCGCCCGCGCAGGAAGCGGGCGTGGGTGTTCAGGGCCTTGATGATCTCGTCCTCGTGGCCGGTGGTCGGCGCGGCGTCCACGCCGGCGCCGAGGGGCTCGACGAAACAGGTGGCGTGGCGCAGGTCCGGGCTCATCCGCACCTCGGTGACGGTGATCGAGACGCCCTTCAGCGCCTCATCGTGGATGTCCTCTTCGCGCAGGACGTCGACGAGCGCGTGGCGGATCAGTTCGCCCGCGCGCAACTGGCGCTGGGAAGGGCCCGCGGGTCCGGAGGCGTTTCGGGTGTGCTGTTTGCGGGCCACGGCGGACTCCTTCTGGTCGGCCGCCGGGGGTCGGACCGGGCGGGCGGGGAGGCGGGTGTTAGGCCGGGCGCCCCCGACTGTCCAGCGTCGCCACGGCTTCCAGCCGCTCGACCAGCAGCTCCAGCTTGTCGCGGGCCAGGGGGGGATCGGCGGCCAGCAGTTCCTTGAACAGGGGGCCGCAAACGTGGTCCAGGGCATGGACCAGGAAGCCGAACCGCGCCGCCTCGGCCCGTTCGCCCTCCAGCCCAGCCGCGGTCCAGGCCCGCGCCTCGCACTCGCGGAATACGAAACGGTCGTCGTAGCGGAACAGGGCGGCGATCAGCACCCCGAGGTCATGGCCGCGCGGCATGACCGCGCAGGCGCCCCAGTCCAGGGCCGTGAAACCCTCCGGCCCGAAACGCAGGTTTGGCTTGATCAGATCGTTGTTGGCCAGCGTCGGGGCGCCCCGCGCCACGCGCCGCTCGAGGGCGGCCAGACCCTTCGCCCAGCGCCGCCCCGCGCCGTCGCGGGCCAAGCCCTGTCCGCCGGCGAGGGTCGCGACCGGCCCAAGCCGCTTGGGCCAGCCGCCACGCGGCCGGTTCCAGGCCGGCCGTCTCAAGGGCGACATCAGCGCCAGCCGCGCGGCGTGGCGCGGCGCCAGCTCAGCCAGGCGCCCAACCATCTCAGCCTCGGCGATGGCCACCGCCGAAGCCAGTTCGCCGGCCTGCCGGAACAGGTTCCAGTGCGCCCGGTCCACATGGCCCAGCAGCAGCCGGGCCCCGCCCATCGTGGCCTCGGCCGCGAACACCCGCGGCGCCCGCAGCCCGCCCTTGAGGGCGTCCGACACGTGGCGATGGAAGAACAGCTCGCCCGCCGCATGACGCGCGGCCGCCAGCCGGCCCACGCGCTTTTCGATCACCTGGCCGCCGGCCTCGTCCCGGTGCAGCCAGACGCGCGCGCCGTCGCGGCCGCGGTGGATCAGGTGGGTCTCGACGCCGCCCGGCCGCGTCTCCCGGGACAGGCGCGCCGCCAGAGCCCGGGACGCCTCATCGGCCATGCCCGGCCTCCGCGACCGCGCGCATCACCTCGCCCGAGGTCACGGAACGCAGCGGTCGCACCTCGACCCCCCCGGCGTTAAGCACCTGCGCCGTCCAGTGATTGCAAAGGTGGCCGATCCAGAAGGTCTCGCGGCTCTCCAGAAACACCGCGTCATCGCCCGGTCGCCGGGCCGCGATCCTTGCGTCCGGCGCCAGGGACGCCTCGATCCGGTCGGCCATGCGGGCGAACCCTTCGGGAGTCAGGCGCACCGCGGCGCGGCCCTCTGCGGCGGGGATGCGGGAGGGGTCGCGGCGGTCGGGGTCCAGCATGACCACGGAGCGGTTGCCAGGCCACAGGAAGGCGCGCGCGCCGTCGGGCAGACGTTCGCGGATCGGGCTGGCGTCGACATAGAAGCGGGCGTCGCCCCAGCCGATCAGGATCCAGTCACCTGGCGGCAGCGTCTCGACCGCCCGGCCCAGCGGTCCCGGCCGCGCCGCCAAGAGGGCGCGCGGCACCGCCAGGTCGGTGTGGAAGCCGTTGTCCAGGATATGCACCTCGACCCCCTCGCCGGGCGGGGGGCGGTCGACGGCTCCAGCCAGGGTCCAGGTCCACAGGCCCGCCACGAGGCCCAGCAGGGCGGCGCCCAGGAGCGCCGCCAGGGCGCGGCGGCTCATCGCGTGGCGCGGGCGAGGGCGCACAGGTCTGCGGCCGATCCGGCAGGCGGCGGCTCGCCCGCCACTGCGGCCAAGGACACGCCAGACCCCTCGTGCGACAGCATCAACCAGGCGCTGGGGCGGCCATCGGCGCAGGGAGGGCCGGAGCCCTCCTCGATGCGACGCAATTCGACCTGGGCGTTTCGCGGGATGTCGAACAGGGCCGACAGCCGCCCGCCCTGACCGTTCCAGATGTCGTCGCCGGTCAGGATGCGGTGGGGCGAGGTGCGCAGGGGCGAGGCCTCGCCCCAAGCGACAAGCGCGCCGTCGAAGGTGAGGCCCGGCTCGCCCCCCGCGCCGGCGAACCGGCCCTGCGTCATTCCGTCGGGCCCTTGGGCGCGACGCGTGGCGAAGATGCCGGGCGCACGGGGGAGCTCGATGGTCCAGGGGGGCGTAGACCACTGCGTCAACAGCACCGGCTGGCGCGCGGCCAGGCCAGCCAGGGCGGCGGCCACGGTCAGCCCCGTCAGCAGGGCGGCGCCCAGAAAGCCGTTGATCAAGGGACGCGGCGAGGTCATGGGCCTGAGGCTAGGCCGCGCGCGCGCGCCGCGAAAGCCCTATCGCCCGACAGGGGCGCCCGGACCGGTCTGGTCGCGCGGCGCCCCGCGGCGGGGCTGGGCCCATTCGCCACGGTAGTCGTAACTGAGCCGGGCGCAGTGCCGCCAGCGCCCATCGCTCCAGCGACCGACGGCATGCATCGTCAACGGACGGGCCAGGCGAGGACGACCCATGACCAGCCAGGTCTCCTCGGCCGTTGGGCACAGGGCGCCGGCCAGGGCGCGCCCCTCACCCGCCGGGGTGATGCGAAAGGTGTGGGTCTCGCTGGAGCCGGCCGGCAGGACGGCGCGGGCCTCGCCGTTGGACGCCTTTTCCAGATCGGCCGAGCCGCCCGCCCCGGTAGAGAAAAGGCGCGGCACATCGAAACGCCCGAACAGGCCGCTGTCGACTTCGAGCGTGATGCCTTGGGTAAGCGAGCGCGTGAGACTGCTCGCCGGATCGAAGGCGATGTAGCGGACGTCGGCTGCGGCCGGGGTGGCCAGGGTGAAAGCCAGCCCCGCCGCTGCGATCGACCGGATCAGTCCAGCGTGCGCTGGATTTCCTCGACGGTGAAACACTCGATGTAATCGCCCTGCTTGATGTCGTGGAAGCCCTGAAAGTGCATGCCGCACTCCTGGCCCGAGGACACTTCATTGACCTCGTCCTTGAAGCGCTTGAGCGTCTGCAGGGTGCCCAGCTCCAGCACCACGACGTCGTCGCGGATGATGCGGACCTTGGCGCCCTTCCTGACCACCCCCTCGGTGACCCGGCAACCGGCGATCTTGCCGACCTTGGAGATGTCAAACACTTCCAGAACCTGGGCGTTGCCCAGGAAGGTCTCGCGCTGGAGCGGCGCCAGCATGCCCGAAAGCACGCCTTTGATGTCGTCCAGCAGGTCGTAAATGATGGAATAGTACCGGATCTCCACGCCTTCGCGGTCGGCCAAGTCCTTGGCCTGTTTCGAGGCGCGGACGTTGAAGCCGAGGATCGGCGCGCCGGCGGACTTGGCCAGATTG
>CAZITK010000131.1:0-5664 GCA_964542145.1 uncultured Brevundimonas sp. | reverse complement strand
TCGGGTCCGGCGTCCAGGATCAGGTCGTCGGCGGCGATGCGGTCCAGGGCGCGGACCCCCGCCTCGGCGCCCGGCCTGACCTCGCGCGCCACCACGACGTCGACCGGCAGCAGCAGTTCGCAGCCGGCGCGGCGGGCGGCCTCCATGATGTCGCGTGCGGTGTCGGCCATGTCCCGCTCGGCCAGGGAGCCGCCGATGTCGACGCCGTGGGCATACAGGAAGGTGTTGGCCATGCCGCCGCCGATCGCCAGCCGATCCAGGCGGGCGACCAGGTTCTTGAGCAGATCGAGCTTGGTCGAGACCTTGGCCCCACCGACGACGCCGAGAACCGGCTTCTGGGGATTGCCCAAGGCGGCGTCCAGCGCCTCCAGCTCGCGGCGCATGCTCTCGCCGGCATAGGCGGGCAGGAGGCGCGCCAGGCCCTCGGTCGAGGCGTGGGCGCGATGGGCGGCCGAGAAGGCGTCGTTGACATAGAGGTCGCCGAGCGCGGCCAGCTGTTTGGCGAACGCGGGGTCGTTCTTTTCCTCGCCGGCATGAAAACGGACGTTCTCGAGCAGGGCCACGCCGCCTGGGTCGAGATCGGCGATGACGGCCAGGGCGTCCTCGCCCACGCAGTCGGGGGCGAAGCGGACCGGGGCCCCCAGCAGCCGGGCCAGATCGTCCACCACGGGCTCCAGACTCATCTCCGGCGCTCGCCGGCCCTTGGGCCGGCCGAAATGGGCCAGCAGCGCAACCTTGGCGCCGGCGTCCCGCAGACGCTGGATCGTCGGCAGTGCGGCCCGCAGCCGCGTGTCGTCGGTGATCCGCGCCTCTTCCATCGGCACATTGAAATCCACGCGGACCAGAGCCGTTTTGCCGGCCAGGTCGCCGAAGTCCTGAAGAGCGGTGTCGAGGGTGCGAAATCGGGTCATGGGGCGGTGTTATCCGGTCCGATGTCTTCGGAGAAGACGTGAACGCGAAAGACGGCCCGCAGCGCCTCTGGGGGCGGGGTCGTCAGGGCTCCGGATCGAGTTTATCGTCGCCGGCTGGTCGTGCTGACCCTTAGGATCTCCCCATGACGCTCGCCGCCTTCATCGCCGGCCTGCCCAAGGCCGAGCTGCACCTGCACATCGAGGGCTCGCTGGAGCCCGAGCAGATGTTCGAGTTCGCCCGCCGCAACCGGGTGTCTATCCCGTTCGGAACCGTCGAGGCGGTACGGGCCGCCTATGATTTCTCCAATCTCCAGGATTTCCTCGACATTTACTACGCCGGGGCGAACGTCCTCGTCACCGAACAGGACTTCCACGACCTGGCCCTGGCGTATTTCCGGCGCGCGGCGGCGGATAGTGTGCGCCACGCCGAAATCTTCTTTGATCCCCAGACTCACACCGATCGAGGCCTGCCGTTCGCAGTGGCCGCCGAGGGGCTGTTGTCCGGCATGAAGACGGCCGAAGGCGAACTGGGCGTCACATCGAAATTGATTCTCTGTTTCCTCCGCCATCTGGACGAAGACGCCGCCTTTGCGACCCTGAGCGCGGCCGAGCCCTGGCTGGACCGGATCGAGGGTGTGGGACTGGACAGTTCCGAGGTCGGCCATCCGCCGTCCAATTTTCAGCGGGTCTTCGCGCGCGCCGGCGAGATGGGACTGAAGCGTGTGGCCCACGCAGGCGAGGAGGGACCGCCGGAGTATGTGCGCCAGGCGCTGGATCTGCTCCACATCGACCGCATGGATCACGGCAACCGCGCCATGGAGGACGAGACCCTGATCGAGCGCCTCGTGGCCGAACAGATGACCCTGACGGTGTGCCCCCTGTCGAACCTGAAGCTGTGCGTGGTCGAAGACCTGGCCGACCATCCCGTGCCGGAGATGCTGCGGCGCGGCCTGCACGTCACCCTGAACTCCGACGATCCGGCCTATTTCGGCGGCTATGTGAACGACAACTATCTGCGGCTGGCCGAGGCGACGGGACTGGGGCGTGAAGCGCTGATCCGGATGGCCTGCAACAGTTTCGAGGGCAGCTTTCTGAGCGAGGCCGAACAGCGAGCGCACCTGGCGGCAATCGATGCCTATTCCGCCCATCAGTGAGCCGCGTCCGGACTCCCGGCTCGTTCTGGACAGGTACAATCGTTACGCCATGAAGAAGATCGAGGGCGTCGAGGTTCATCCCCAGGCCGCTTTCGGCCACCTGACCGGATAAGGCGCGGCCCATTACACCTATCTGTGGTTTCAGGCGATTCGGACGACCTGTTCACCCGGTTCGAGGCCAACGGGCTCCGCGATCCCGAGACCGCGCGTCGCTATCGCGACCTCGTCCTTGCGCCGGGCTCGTCGCGGCCCGCCGGTCGCCTGGTCGAGGACTTCCTGGAACGGCCCTTGAGCCTCGACGCGTACCGGACATCGCTCGCCGAATGAGAGCAAGGGCGGGGCGTCATCGCTCGGCGCCGGCGGCCGGCTGACCGCCTGCGGCGTCACGAGGACCGCGTCACCACCGAGATTCGTCCTTCGCCCTCCACGAAGGCGGCTTTCACCCGGGCCAGATCATCGACGCCATCACGCCTGAGCGCCCCCATCAGTTCGTCCTCGGTGATATATTCACGCCGCATGTTGCGCATGAGAATGCGCCCGTCGCGCACGATCGGGACGGCCCGCGCGGAGATGAGCCGCTCGACAAAGGGGAAGCGAAAGCTGAGGGCGTTGATCAGATAGTCCCACGCCATCAGGGTCAGTATGACGATCAGCGCGTCCGTGACCGACGAATAGCCTCCCAGGGCGTGCGTCGCCGCTTCGGCAATCAGCAGAAGAAACACCAGGTCCATGCGGGCAAGTTCGCCGCCCGATCGCCGGGGCATCAGCCGCAGCAGGGCGAGGATCGCGAAGTACATGAGCGATCCGCGAGCCACCAGCTCGAGGATCGGCGTCTCAAACCGGAACACCTGCGTCCAATCGGGCGGCAAGAACTCGGGCATGGTTGCGACCTCTGGAGGCGACAGGCGTGACGCCTGATCGCCGATCAACGCAGCCGCCGCCCTTTGGGTCCGGCGTCGCGGACGCGTCGCCTGCTCGCGGCCCGACTGCAGTCTCGCTTGACTCCTCGCCGGCTTCGCGCACAGGGTTCGGCGCTCTCGCGGGAGAGATCGGGACCGCTCGCGGTTCCGGAGCCGAAGGCGCAACCGCCCCGGAAACGCTCAGGCAAATGGACCGCGGAAGCACACGGACGCTGGAAAGCCGCCCCTGGAATTCGGTTCCTTGGACGCGCCGACGGAGCAAGGCCGCCGCTCGATCTTGGGGGCCGGAATCTCTCAGGCTTCAAGACAGCGGGGGCGCGAGGACGACGGGCTGCCGTCGAGAACTGCGACCGCGAGTGACCGCCATGACTGACCAACCCCTGAAGACCACGCCGCTGAACCAGGCCCATCGCCGCCTGGGCGCGCGCATGGTCGGCTTCAGCGGCTATGACATGCCCGTGCAGTATGAAGGCGTGCTGGCCGAACACCGCTGGACCCGCGAGCATGCGGGCCTGTTCGATGTCAGCCACATGGGCCAGGCGCGGATCACCGGCCAGGACGCGGTCGCCCAGTTCGAGCGTTTTGTCCCTGGCGACTATGAGAGTCTGAAGGCGGGGCGGCAGAAATACACGCTGTTGCTGAACGATCAGGGCGGAGTCATGGACGACCTGATGGCGGGCCGGCCCGACCATGACGGCCTCTATGTGGTGGTCAACGCCGGCAACAAGGACGCGGACTTCGAGTTTCTCAAGAACAGTCTGGAGGGCCAGGCCTGGCTCATGCGTCTCGAGGATCGCGCACTGTTGGCCATCCAGGGGCCCGAGGCGGCCGAGGTGTTGGCGGCGCACGAGCCGGTGGTGGCCGAAATGGGCTTCATGGATTGCGCGCGGCTGATGCTGTTCGGCTGCGACTGCTTCGTGTCGCGCTCGGGCTATACGGGCGAGGACGGCTATGAGATTTCCCTGCCGGGCGATCAGGCCGAGCGGGTGTGGAACACCTTGCTGGAAGATGCTCGCGTCAAGCCGATCGGACTGGGTGCGCGCGACAGCCTGCGGCTGGAAGCCGGATTGCCGCTGCACGGCCACGACGTCGACGCCGAGACCAATCCGGTCGAGGCCGGCCTGGCTTTCGCCCTGTCGAAGTCAAGAAAGGAGCGCGGCGATTTTCCCGGAGCCGACCGTATCCTCAGGGACCTAGCCGAAGGCCCGTCGCGGGTTCGCATCGGTCTGGTCGTCAAGGAAGGCGCGCCGGCGCGCGAGGGCGCCGAGATCGCCGACAAGGACGGAACCGTCATCGGCAAGGTGACGTCGGGCGGCCCGTCGCCGACGCTGGGCAAGAACATCGCCATGGGCTATGCGCCGCCGTCGCATGCGGAGCTGGGAACCGAGCTGACCGTCCTGGTCCGCGGCCGACCGGCCGCCGCCGAGGTCACGGCCACGCCTTTCGTGTCGACGCGCTATTACAGGAAGCCGGCGTGACGCCCACCGCCCCCTCCTCGTCATCGCCGGACTTGTTGCGGCGATCGATACGCTCAGGCGGAGGTGGTGAACGTCGGGCGGTCGAGTTTATGGATGGCCGGGACAAGCCCGGGCATGACGAATTTTCGGGAGACTGAGATGAAATTCACCAAGGATCACGAATGGGTCCGCCTCGAGGGCGACATCGCCACCGTCGGGATCTCCAAGCACGCCGCCGAGCAGTTGGGCGACGTGGTCTTCGTCGAGACTCCCGAGGCCGGCAAATCGCTCAAGAAGGGCGACAGCTTCGCCGTGGTCGAGAGCGTCAAGGCGGCGTCCGACGTCTATGCGCCGGTGTCTGGCGAGGTGGTCGAGAGCAATGACGCCCTGGCGTCGGCGCCCGAGACGGTCAACGCCGACGCGGAAGGCGAAGGCTGGTTCGCCAGGATCAGGATCACGGATGCGGCCGAGGTCGCGGGCCTGATGGATCGCGCGGCGTATGATGAGTACGTCGCTAGCCTCTGATTTCCTCTCCGCTCATCCCGGCGAAAGCCGGGACCCAGTTCTTTCGCAGGCTCGAAGTTCGGGATGAGCGGTCCGTTTTCAATGGCGACACCCATCGCCCAAAACACTGGGTCCCGGCTTTCGCCGGGATGAGCGGATAAAAGAATGCGCTACCTCCCCCTGACGCCCGACGACCGTACGGCCATGCTGGCCGCCATCGGGGCCAAGTCGGTTGACGATCTGTTCGTGGACGTGCCCGAGGCGGCGCGACGGGACGGCTTCGTCGACCTGCCGCGCGTCATGGGGGAACTCGAGGTCGAGCGCGCCCTGAAGCGCATGGCCGGCAAGAACACCGTGGCGGGCGACGCCCCCTTCTTCTGCGGGGCCGGCGCCTATCGCCATCACGTGCCGGCGACGGTCGATCACGTCATCCAGCGGTCGGAGTTCCTGACCAGCTATACGCCCTACCAGCCGGAGATCGCGCAGGGCACGCTGCAGTATCTGTACGAGTTCCAGACCCAGGTGGCGAACCTGACCGGCATGCCGGTGGCCAACGCCAGCCTCTATGACGGCTCGACCGGCATGGCCGAGGGGGTGCTGATGGCCACCCGGGTGACGCGGCGCAACAAGGCGGTGATCTCTGGCGGGGTGCACCCGCACTATGTCGCCGCGACCGGGACCGTCGTCCACGCCGTCGGGGTCGAGACCCAGGTGCTGC
>CAZITK010000130.1:0-5680 GCA_964542145.1 uncultured Brevundimonas sp. | reverse complement strand
GGCCCGTCACCGGGCACAGGCTGGTGAACTCCGGCACGGTGAACCGCGCCAGATAGAGTTCGTCGGGATGAGGGTTGCGCACGCGTTCCAGGACCGCCTGATCGGGCGAGGTCGGTTGGAAGGTCTGGGCGCCGAGCTGGGACAGGCCGGAGGTGTCGGTGGTCATGGGGCGGAGATAGGTGCTGGCGGCCGAAAGGTCGATATCGTCAACGCCACACGCGACAACGCCGGCCCAGAACGTGCCCGGGCCGGCGCTGGCGTCTTGCTCGAGGGGGTGCGATCAGTCGCCGCGCAGGCTGTCCTTGACGCCGCCGACGGTGTTCTGGACCTTGCCTTCGACCTGGTCGGCCTTGCCTTCGGCCTTCATCTTCTCGTCGCCGGTCAGCTTGCCGGCGCCTTCCTTGAGCTTGCCGCCGGCGTTCTTGGCGGCGCCTTCGACGCGATCATGATCGGGCATGGGGAGGGCTCCTTTCATGCGCCGCCCCAACGGCGACGCTTCGACAGGATCAACCCTCCGGCGAGGTTTCGGGTTCCCCATGGGCGCGCTCATGGGCTGCGGCGTCACGAACTCCTTCTGAGCAGGACCGCCACCGCCCAGGCGTGAGCCTCGTGCCGCAAAGCCTTGAGCGCCTCGACCGGGTCGATCCAGACCAGTGCGTGATCGTCCTCGCATTGGGCGGCCGGGTCGTGGTCCAGGACTTCGCCGGTCCAGAAGCCGCCGGTGTTGTTGACCGCCCGGCCATCGGACTTGAGCACATACTGTCCAGCCTCCAGCATCCGCTCGCCCGCGCGAATCGTCAGGCCAGTCTCCTCGCGGAACTCGCGGACCAGGGCCTCGGCCTCGGCCTCATTCCCATCCACGGCGCCCCCCGGCAGATCGAGGTAGCTGCTAGCGCCCCGGTCGACCCGCACCGCCGCCAGCTTTCCACCCTCGCCCAAAACCAGGCCGAAGGCGGTGGGTCTGAAGATGTAATCCCGTCCTTCACGACGCCGGCCAAACTGGAGCCCGGTGGTCACAGATCGAACGCCAGTCTTGCTCGCACCCCCGAATGCTCGGGATCGAACTCCACCGCCGAACGCAGTCCCGACGCCATCGCCGCGATGATCTTGCCGCCCAGCCCGGTCCCCTTGGGCACGCCATCGCCCAGGCCCGGTCCGTCATCCTCGACCGTCAGCAAGGCTCGGCCCTCCGCCTGGTCGGCCTTGAGGCTCACCCGGATCTCCCCGGACTGGCCGGGTTCATAAGCGTATTTCACCGCGTTGGTGACCAGTTCGGTGACGACCACACCTAGGGATACCGCCTGATCGGTCTGGACCCGCATGGGCTCAACCCGAAGCGTCAGCCGGGGCCCGGATGCGCCCGCCGCCAGCGACTGGCCGAGCTCGTTGACCAGCCCCTCGAGATACTCGTCCATGGCTACCGTCGCCATGTCCGACGAGGTGTAGAGCCTGCGATGGACATGGGCCACCGCCTCGATCCGCGCCTGGGCCTCGCGCAGGGCCGCGCGAGCGCCTTCGTCGGCCAGGTGCCGCTGCTGCAGGGACATGAAGCTGGACACCAGCTGCAGCGAGTTGCCGACCCGGTGATTGACCTCGCGCAGCATGGCCTCGGCCCGATCGCGCGCCAGCCGCACCTCATTCAGAGCGTTCTCATTCGCACGTTGTAGCCGCCGTCGCACGATCGCGTCATCGATGGCCGCGCGCAGCAGGGAATAGAAGTCTTCCGTAATGTCCTTGATGACATAGTCCGCCGCCCCGGCGCGAAGGGCCGCCACGGCGATCCGACCTTCTTCGGCGCCGGTCACATAGATCACCGGCGGTGCGTCGTCGCGCGCGAGGATGTCGGGCAGCACCTCGAGCCCCTCGCGTCCCGGCATGAAATGGTCCAGGGCGATCGCATCGAACGGTCCCTGCTCCTTCAGGCACGCAAGACCCGCCTCGCCGTCGTGGCGACACACGACCTCATAGCCGTGGCGCGCGAGATCCTTCTGGACCAGGCGCGCCAGCCCAGCGTCGTCGTCGATATAGAGCAGCCGTTTTGGGGCCGAGAGAGGCATGTGCCTACTCGATGTCCGGCGACTGCATCACTGACAGGAATAGTCCGAGCTGACGGATCGCGCCGGCAAAGCTCTCATAGTCGACCGGCTTGGTGATGTAGACGTTGCAGCCCAGGTCATAGCAGCGCTGGATTTCGACCTTGTCGTCGGTGGTGGTCAGCACCACGACCGGCGCCCGGCGCAAACGCTCGTCGCCCTTGACCTTGGCCAGGATGTCGGTGCCCGACATGTCTGGCAGGTTGAGATCCAGCAGGATAAGCAGCGGACCGTTCAAACGGACCTCGTCGCCGAACAGATAGTCGAGCGCCGTGCCGCCGTCGGCGAAATGAGCGATTTCGTTGGCGATGTTCGCCCGTCGAATGTTCTTTTCGATCAGCTTGGCGTGGCCATGGTCATCCTCGACCATGACAATCTTGACCGGACTACTGGTCATTCGTTTTATTCCCCCGGGGTCGAGACAAACCGTTTCGGAAATTTCAGCACAAAAGTCGAGCCCGCACCCAATTCGGACTCGACGGTGATTTCGCCGCCCAGGCGGCGGACGCTGTTGCGCACGAAGGCCAGGCCCAGGCCCTCGCCGGGTCGGTCTTGCCGCCCCGAGCGACGGAACAGTTCGAAGATACGCTCATGGTCGCGGTCGGTGATGCCGCGTCCGTTGTCGGCCACCCGGTACTCGACCCAACCTCCGGCCTGGTCCTGCCCGGTAATGGCGATCCGTCCCGGTCGCGCCGGGTCCAGATATTTCACGGCGTTGTCGATCAGATTGCCAAAGATCTGTTCGATCGCCAGCCGGTCGTTCTCCAGAGTCGGCAGGTCGCCGATCTCGAACTCGCCCTCAGCCTCGGCCAGCTGGTGCTGCACCGAGTCCATGATGCGCGCGACGACCGCCGTCATGTCGAGGAGCTCGGGCGTCAAGGTCTTGCGGCCCTCGCGGGATAGCTTGAGAATGGCGTTGATCAGCCGGTCCATCTTCTCGGTCGAGGCGCGGATGAAACCGATGGCCTCGGGCATATCCTCGCGCACAGCGCTCAGCGCCTGGGCCTCGATCAGATCCGGGCTCGAGGTCGCGACCTTGGACATTTGCAAATTGATGGCCCGTCCCGCCTGTTCCAGCTCCGACGTGTAACCCATCACATTGACCAGCGGAGAACGCAGGTCGTGGCTGACGATATAGGCGAAGCGCTGAATCTCCTCATTGGCCCGCGTCAGGGCCGCGGTGCGCACCCGGACCTTGGCCTCCAGGCTTTCATTGAGCGCGGCCACTTCGCGCTGGCCCGCCTGGATCTCGGAGATCGATCGTCGAAGGATAACAAAACTCATCGCGGCCAAGAGCAGGATCAGCAGTCCCGCCGCGGCGTTCACCAGCACGGTGTTGCGCGCTGTGGCCTCCGAGGCGTAGCGGCGCGCCTGCAGCAGACGCTGCTCTTCGGCGTCCAGCGCGCCGATCAGATCTCTCGTGCGGGCCATATAGGCCGAACCGACCCCCTGGCGCACGACCAGAATCGCTTCGCCGCCCCGTCCCCGACGCGCCAGCTCGATGCTTCCGGCCATCGGGGCCAGGCGGTCCGTCGCCACACGGCGGATCTGCACCGCTCGATCATGCTGTACGGAATTGTCGAGCGTCAGTCCGACCAGGACGTCGAGCTGGCCCGGCAAGGCGTCGAGCGCATTCTGATAGGTTTCGAGATACTCCTCGCGTCCCGTCAAGAGATAGCCGCGGTGCGCGGTTTCAGCGCTCAGGAGAGACACCATCACCTCCCGCGCGGTCATTCGCACCTGCTGGGTATATTCGACCCGATCGTTGTCGTCGGCGGTCCTCTGGATCATGAAGAAGGTGGTCAGATTGACCGCCAGCAGAAGGGCCATGGCCAGCGCGCCCAGGCCCAGCACCGTGCGATAGGCCGAGCGCGTTCTCAGGAATTCCCACAGCTGGGCGGCGCGGCGCGGTTCTGACGACCTCATGGCCGGAGCCTTAGCGGCGCCGGCGCAAACCGCCAAGCTCAGACCTGGCCCAGGGTTCGCAGGCGGGCCTTGGGGTGCACTTCGTTTTGACTCATCACCACCGTCTGGCCGCGGAACCGTTCGATGATGGAGCGGACATACGGTCTGACCTGCGGGCCCGTCAGCAGCACCGCCGCCTCACCCGCCATGGCGGTGCGCTCGAAGATGTCGCGCACGCTCCTGATGAAGTCCTGCAGGCGCGACGGCGCCATGGCCAACTGCTTGTCCTCGCCCTGCCCCACCAGACTCTCGGCGAAGGCCTGCTCCCATTCCGGCGACAGGGTGATGATCGGCAGGGCCCCGTCGTCGCCCTTGTGCTGCCAGCACAGCTGCCGCGCCAACCGGGTGCGGACATGCTCGACCAGCTGGGTCACTGAACTGGTATGGGGCGCCGCCTCGGCCAGGCCCTCCAGGATCGCCCCCAGGTCGCGGATCGACACCCGTTCGCGCAGAAGCGACTGCAGAACCCTCTGCAGGGTCGTCGCCGTCACCACCCCGGGAATCAGCTCATCCACCAGCTTCTTCTCTTCCTGCCCCACTTCCTTCAACAGCTTCTGCACCTCGGCGTACGAGAGCAGCTCGGCCATGTTCTCCTTCAGGATTTCCGTCAGGTGGGTGGTCAGCACCGTCGAGGGATCGACGATGGTGTAGCCGCGGATCGCCGCCTCTTCGCGCAGGGACTCGTCGATCCAGGTCGCTGGCAGACCGAAGGCGGGCTCGCGGCTATGATCGCCAGGCAACTCCACTTGCCGGCCCGCCGGATCCATGGCCATCAGCTGGCCCAGCCGGACTTCGCCCTGGCCCGCTTCCATCTCCTTGATGCGGATGGCGTAGGCCTGCGTCGGCAGGCGCATGTTGTCCAGGATGCGCACCGCCGGCATGACGAAACCGTACTCCTGGGCCAGGGAGCGGCGCAGCGCCCGGATCTGATCTGTCAGGCGGCGGCCCTCCAGATCATTGACCAGGCTGAGCAACGAATAGCCCAGCTCTATCTTGACCTCGTCGATCGCCAGGGCTGTCCCGATCGGTTCCTCGACGTCCTCGGCCGGCTTGGTCACAACGGTCGCCGAGACGTCTTCCGGCTTCAACCGCCGGCGACCCAGGCGCCAGGCCATGAAGCCCGCGCCTAGGGCCAGGGCGGCGAAGGGGATCATGGGCATGCCGGGTATGAGGCCGATCAGGCCCGCGGCGCCCGAGACCACGCCCAGGCTGACCGGATTGGTGGCCAGCTGCTTGACCAGAGCCTTGTCGGCCGAGCCCTCCACGCCGGCCTTCGACACCAGAAAGCCCGCCGAGATCGACACGATCAGGGCCGGCACCTGGGTGACCAGGCCGTCGCCGACCACCAGCAGGATGTAGGTGTCGGCCGCCTCGCCCATGCTCATGCCGTGCGACATCATCCCCAGCATCAGCCCGCCGACCAGGGTGATGAAGGTGATGATCAGCCCGGCCACCGCGTCGCCGCGCACGAACTTGGAGGCGCCGTCCATGGCCCCGAAGAAGGTGGATTCCTGCTCCAGCTCCTTGCGCCGCAGCTTGGCCTGGTCTTCGTCGATCAGGCCGGACGACAGATCAGCGTCGATGGCCATCTGCTTGCCCGGCATGGAATCCAGGGTGAAGCG
>CAZITK010000129.1:0-5714 GCA_964542145.1 uncultured Brevundimonas sp. | reverse complement strand
CCACATGTAATTACAACAACAAGCCCTTGTTTTGCACAAGGGGGGTCCGGACGCCTTTTGGCGGGCGGCGGGGGGGGGGGGTGGGGGCGGGAAGGCGGCGCGCAACCCTGTGATCGGTGATGTTTACTGTCCACTAAGCCTGTATCCTCGCTGAAGGTTAAGAGGCTCGGCCTAAGTTCAACGGTGCATATTGGCATCGTCAGGACGGCCCAAAATGGACCGCAACAAGCACTCAGCTCTCAAGCGCCTGGCGTTCGCCGGGGCAATGGTGAGCGCCTTGGCGACTTCTCAGGCCGCTTTGGCTGGTCCCCAGGCCGGCGGTAGCTATCGTTTGAGGGCCACCGTGCCTGTAGCCTGTTGGGTTCGTCCGGCGTCCCCAATGCATGTACACGCGGGCCAAACAGGGTCGGTGGTGGAAGCTTGCAACAGCCCTGGCGGCTTCACGATTTCGGCCAGCTATCGCGCGCTGGCCAGCACAGAGAAGGCGCGTCTGTCGTACGGAGACATCACGCTAGACCTCGCCAGGTCGGGACAGCAGGTTCTCCGGCGCTCGAGCATGGCCACAATCCGGACGGTCGACTATCGTTTCGAGGACGTCTCGCTGGATGGGCCTTTGATCCTAGCTCTGACCATACAACCGATCTGAGGCCTCTCGGCTAGATCGCAGCGATCGTGAAGGTCAGGACGTCGGAATACTCTCCGGCGCGCTTGCCGACTACGCTCCCGATATCAATGGTCAGCGGATAGCTGTCCGCTCGCGCGCGGCGTGAGACGATGTCAAAGCTGTCCCCTTTCGCCAGGTTGACCGAACGGTCGCCGACAGCCAGATTGTAGTCGACATACCAGTCCGTGGCGGCCATTCTAAGTCGGCCTTGGTTGGCCGAACTGACCGACACGCTGTATCCTCTCGTGCTGAGGACAAAGAGCTGCGTTTCGAGTGACCTGGGGCCTTCCGAGAGCTCACCCAAGTCGATAGTCGCCACCCCGTTGGCGCGGTGGAACTCGCCCTTCAAACCCATAACGGCGGCGGAAATGACCTGAACACCCAACGTTTGGGCACGCTCCGCTATCGGGGCCCCATCGCCCGTCTCGACTGAGAAGACCACATCTTGCGAGTAGGTCCCTTCGGACATCAGTTCTCGCGGCACCGCGGCGAAGCTGAAGCGGAAGAGCCCTCGTTGACCGGGGGCGAGGCTGACGGGGCGGGCGTTCAGCCGGCGGGCGCTTTGGCCGGTGCGCGGCGTAAGGTCGGAGCCGCCCCGTTCGTCCACTAGAACGTAAGCCAACCGTTCGCCCTCGCCCGCCAGGGCCAGCCCAAACGGCTCTCCGCGCAGATTGACCTGCAGCGCCCCGCTACAGGTCGCGTCACCGAGATTGATCAGCGCCAGATCGAAGCTGCGCGCCGCGTCATCCTGAGTGAATGGGTCATAGCGGATCACCCATTGGTCCTCTGCCGGCTCTATGGCGAGACGACAGTCCGCGCGTGCGGCTTCGGCCGACAGCAGCGCCACGAGGCCCGCGAGTGCGATCGCCCAGATAGGCCGTGAGATGGAAGACATGGCTCTGGTCCTTTGCCTTATTCTTCTTCAGGCACGTCAAGCGGCACTGCGACGAACTGGAGGTCCAGCAGACCCTCGTTGTCTTCAGGAACGGTAAAGTCGAAGCCGGCTCTCGGACTGGAGAACAGCTCGACCCGATAGGTCCGCCCAGGCTCCAGGTTCTGGATGGCGAAGCGACCGACCGAGTTGGTGAAGAACAGATCCGGCTCGGCGTCCGGCTCATCGATCGGACGCACGTGGCCGGACATAAGCGCTATGGGCCTGTTGTTGTTGCCCACAAGCCTGCCCAGCGCGCTCACGAAATCGGCGCTGCCGACCTCGATGGCGTAGCCGCTCTTGTAGGTCGGCCGCACACGCACCACGCCGTCGCCCACGTCATAGCCGAGGGGGGCGTCAAGCGCGTCATAGCGGACCGACTGATTGACGTAGGAGGTCAGCGTGTTCGACAGGGCGGGTCCGAAGGCCCCGCTGCGCGAGGTGTAACGGCCGCCTTCCAGGCTGTCTCCGACGATGACGCCGTGATCCTTCAGGCTTTCGTGCGGATAGACGATGGCGAAGCTGTCGTAGATATTGCGGCCCATGGCCACCTTGCCGCCCGTGGTGGCGATCGAGGATCCGATCCGCAGACTTGTGACCTGCTCATCGGTTATGTTGCTGAAGCTGCGCCCGAAGGCCGCGTGCGACAGCGACGCGTCGAACCGGTTGGACGTGTAGTCCACCTGGCCCGACATCGTTCCCGACCCATCGTCATAGGTCGACGCCACGGAGTAGCCGAAGCTGTCGACGCGGTTTTCTGGGATTTGCTGGAAGCGCACGCTGCCCGAGTTGCGCGCCGAATTGTATCGCGCCTCGGTGCGCCGGTCATAGCGTGGGGTCCAGATCAGCGCCGCTGTGAAACCGACGCCATCTGTTCGCGGTCCGCCGAAGAAGCCCCGGTCGCCGAAATCGCTGAACTCCAGACCGAGTTGTCCGCTCCACTGGGGCGTAAGACGATAGGTCGTGGACGCGTTGATCGTATAGGTGTCGTCCCGGCGTTCGTCCCGGCTCATCCGATAGCTGGCGCTCAGGTTGCCGAGCCAGTTGGTCGAGAAGCGGCGCGCGTATCCCGCGCTGACAGACCATGAGGTGGGGTTGTTTCCGAACCGGTTGCCAATGGTGGCGAAATCTTCGGACACGTAATCAACGACCACGGTCCAGGAGTCTGCCGTGCCGCCGAAATCGAGAATGTGGTCATAGCCGACGGCAAAGGCATAGCCCGCCCCCACCTGGTCGCTGTTGCTCGCCGAGCCGTCGAGCCGAAGACGCGAGCCATTCCTCAAAATGAACTGAGTTTGCCCGGTTACGGTCTGGACCGCCTCGGAGGCCTGCAGCCCGATTCCCAGCGCCGGGCGGTTGACGAAGGCCTTGCGATAGAAACCGGTGAAGGCCAGTTCACCGTCGGAATAGTCCGGGGAGCCGAAGAAGCTGTTGCTCGTCAGCCCCAGAAAGGCGCCGTACTCATAGTCGCCGGGCTCGAGGTCGATGCTGTCGAGGTAGGCGCTGTATGACACTGTCTCGCGCCGCCCGGATTCATTGAGGATCTCGATCTCGATGTCATTGCTGCCGGCGCCCAGGGGCAGGTTGCTGAGGTCGTACTGCCCTGGGTCCAGCCGGAATTCGCGCACGAACGCCCCGTTCTGGAGTATGCGGATCGTCGAGGCTTCCTGCAGGACCAGTTGCCTGGCGCCTGACAACACATTGTTGCGGAACGACTCGAAGCGTTGCTTCTGGCGCGAGACGCCCAGGCCGCCCAGCTCCACAAAGCCCTGGCGTCCGCGAGTGTCCGGATCCAGGTCGCCCAGATACCAGCGCCGATAAGCCTCAGGCTCGTCATAGACGAACCGGGCATGGCGACGCTCGAGCCGATATTCGTCCTCGAACCGATTCTGGCGACCTTGAACGTCCGCCTCGAACACGAGGTTCTTGTAGCGCATCGCCCCGTTCAGAAAGACGCTGGGGGTGTCGATGTCTCCGGTCGAATGACGCCGCTGCACCGCGATATTGGTGTTCACATAGGCGCTGAAATCTTCCGGGGGCAGCTCCGGATCCTCGGGTCGGCCGCCCTGGAACAGAACCTCGGGCACCCGCATGGTCGGTTCGATCCGCAGCACCAGGACCGCCAGTTGTTCGGGATCATAATCCAGCTGGATGCCAGCCGCGTTGATTTCCTCGGGCGCGAAGGACTCGATCCCCGCCAGCGACCGGGTCAGCGTCGCCTGGGCCTCGGGCGTCAGCAGCGGGCTGATCAGCCTGATGAAGCCATCACTGTTGACGATGAAACGGTCGTCGGCGGTCAGGACCACCGGCAGTTCGCCCAGCACCCGCCGGTTGAAGTTCAGCGGCACCGTCATGGCGATGTCGCGGTCGTAAGGATTGATGTTGGGCCGGGGCGCGGGTGCGGGCGCCGGCTGCTGGACCGAGGCGGCCGGGGCGGTGGCGGGATCGGACGGGATCGCCTGGGCCCTGGCCGCGCCGGCCATCGCGGTGATCGCCGGCCATATCCGACCCGCATCGGCCAGGGCGGCGTTGCCCGGAATCCCGGCCAGGGCGAGCGTCAGCGCGATCCTGGATGTCGTCCCCCCCAGGACCCTCATCGCGCGAATCTGACCGTCACCGGCTGTTCGGGGTCCAGTTCCACGCCGATGGGAATTTGGAACGTCCGGCGCCCGCCCGCCGGAGCGAGGTATCCGACGCCCACGGCCTCGGCGATATGCTGGCCGGTGAGTTGCAGGTTGACCGGCTGGCCGGCCGTATCGACGCCGGTGATGACCCAGGTCGCCCCGCTCATCAGGGCATAGCGCCGACCGGCGTTGGTGACGGTCACCTCCAGTCCGGGTTCGCCCGGGGGCGGGGCCTGCGCCGCGTCACCGATCAATTCAGGATCAATTTCGGGTGTGGGCGGGAACACCGTGGCGGGCGTCGCCGACACCACCTGAACATCCGGCTGCGCCCCGGGCGGAGCCACCACGATCAGCGACTTCATCGTGTAGAGCACCGTGACTTGAACGGCGCCGCCGCCTTCGACCTGGCCGGGCTCGGTGGCCACCGGCAGTTGCCGGACCCACAGATAATAGGCTTCCGAGACATCCAGGTTGGGTTCGCCGACCCACTGGACCCGGACCACCTGTCGGCCGCCGACGCCGACCAGCCCCTGGGGCGGAAAGACCAGGAAATTCTCGTCGGCCGGGGTCTCGATCAGTTCCCCGTCTTCATCGAACGCGATCCGGGTGATCATGGTCTCGAACGGCAGGGGCGCCGAGCCGATATTGCCGACCTCGATCCGGGCGGTCGATCCGGCGCCCGTGGTCGTCAGTTCCGACACCATGGGGGCCACGCGCATGGCCCAGGCCGCCGACATGGCCGACAGGCCGAGCATCAGCGCGACGACCGCGCTCGCCCAGCGGCGATGACGCGCCCACAGCCTATCGCGACGACCCATGCCCTACTCTCCGAAAACCGCCGAACGCGCGGCCTGAACCCTAAACTGGCTGACCAGGAAGCAAGAACCGGGCCGCCTGGTCAGTCGCGGCGGCGGGCGCGAAAACGGGAGGGCGGTGACCGCCCTCCCGTCCTCAGACCAAAGGGATCGAACCTTTACAGGCCGGCCGAAATGGTCACGCCGAAGGTGCCGGTGTAGGTGCCGGCGACCAGCGCCTTGTCGGCGCGCGGGATCCGAACATTCAGCGCCATGGGCGACTTCCAGGCACCGTGCGGGCGCGAGATAGCAGTGGCGCCGGCGTCAAGGAAGAGGGTTTGATCGATGCCCGACGCCGGAGTGCCGGCGCTGGGGGCTTTGTAGGTGGCGGTGACCTCATAGGGCATGTTGTTCTGGAACATGTCGGTGTCGAAGCCACCAGTATTGTTGCCGACCAAGCCGAGGTTGTTGGTCTTGTTGATGGTTACCGTGTTGGCGGTATTGCAGCCCGCGAGGTTCGTGTTGATCTCTAGTGTTGCATTCCCGACCATCCTAAAGGCATTAGCCGGACCGTTGATGTCGTTAGCGTAGATGCCGATCGTGCCGAAATCGAAGGTCTCAGTGGCATCAGTGCCGGAGTAATACGCACAGTCGGTCGATACCGTCCCGGTCATGGTGAAGCTGGCGTTATCGCTGGTTGA
>CAZITK010000128.1:0-5736 GCA_964542145.1 uncultured Brevundimonas sp. | reverse complement strand
TCCCCCCATCGCTGAGCGACGGGGAGGAAAGGAACCAGCTCGCGGGCGTTATGACGCAGAGGAGACACTGATGACCGACCGCCCCGCCCCTGCCGAAGCCGACCTGAACGCTCTTGACGTCACCGACGCCGAAGCGGCCGAGATCAACCGCATCGCCCACCCTTTCGTGACCGACCCCGCGCCCGATGCCGACGACCGTCTGGCGCGGATCGAATCGACGCCGGACGGGGTGGTGTTCGTCACCATCAACCGACCGGCCAAGAGGAACGCCTTTGACGCCGCCACCATCGCGGCGCTGCGCGAGGCGTTCGAGACCCTGCACGGCGCCGACCATGTACGGGTCGTGTTCGTCCGGGGCGCGGGCGGGACGTTCAGCGCGGGCGCCGACCTGGGCTGGATGCGCGACGCGGCCGCCTGGTCGGAGAGCGACAACCGCGAGGACGCCATGGGACTGGCGCGCATGCTCAAGGCGCTGCACGACGTGCCGGCCCTGACGGTCGCCATCGTCGAGGGCGCGGCCATGGGCGGCGGCGCCGGGATCGTCGCCGCCTGCGACATGGCCGTGGCCGTCAAGGGCGCGAAATTCGCCTTCTCCGAGGTAAGGTTGGGCCTGATCCCCGCCACCATAGCGCCCTATGTGGTCGAGGCGGTGGGCGCGCGCCGCGCCCGTGCCCTGTTCCTGACCGCCAACGCGATGGACGCCGACTATGCCGCCCATATCGGCCTGATCGACAGCGTCCTGCCGGACGCCGGCGCCATCGGCGGCTTTGTCATGATGCTGTCCGACAGTCTGAAGGCCAACGCGCCCGGCGCGATGGGCGAGTCCAAGCGGCTGGTCAACGACGTCGTCGGCCGAGAGATCGATCATCGCCTGATGGAAGAAACCGCCCGCCGCATCGCGCGGGCGCGAGTTTCCGACGAGGGCCGCGAAGGCGTCAGCGCCTTTCTGGAACGCAAAAAGCCCGACTGGGCCCAATAGGGATCAATCCGCCGCGCGAATGATCCCCAGGAAGTCCTGAGCCTTCAGCGACGCGCCTCCGACTAGGGCGCCGCCGACCTCGGCCGTCGCCAGGATTTCGCGCGCGTTGTCCGGCTTGACCGACCCGCCGTAGAGGATGGGGGCGCGCCCCCCTGCTTCGTCGTGGATTTCAATTAGGATGCGTCGGATATCCGCATGCACTTCGGCGATTTGCTCATAAGTCGGCGTGCGCCCCGTGCCGATGGCCCACACCGGCTCATAAGCCACGGCGAAGGGCCGTCCCGACAGGCTGCCAGGCAGCGAACCTCGGACCTGGTCGCCCACGATCTGGAGCGCGCGCCCGGCGTCGCGCTCCTCCAACGTCTCGCCGACGCAGACGATCGGCTCCAGGCCGGCCCTCAAGGCCGCCTCCACCTTGCGGCGGATTAGGGCGTCGTCTTCCTTGAAGCCCGCGCGTCGTTCGGAGTGACCCAGGATCACCAGACTGGCCCCGGCGTCGACAATCATCTCGGCCGAGACGCAGCCGGTGAAAGCCCCGCCGGATTCGGCTCGGCAATCTTGTCCCCCCACCTCGACCGGTGAATTATCCAGGGCGCTGGCCATGCGATGCACCAGAGTGGCCGGCGGGGCGATGGCGACGCGGGCGCGCGACGGCCGCTGGGCCAGCTCCGACGCCAGGGCGCGCGCCTCCTCCAGAGCCGGACCAGCGCCGTTCATCTTCCAATTGCCGACGATCAGCTTGCGGGTGGTGTTCATGCCTCCGTCCTATATGGCCAAGCTGGCGGAGCCAACCGGGGACATGCCGTGCGGCGATCACACCCGCGCGAGCGCTTGCCGCGCCCCCCGCCCCTCCCCTATAGGCGAAGCCGTCGCAACTGCACGCGACGCGCCCCATCGGGACCGACCTCTCCATGATCTCCTCGCTGCGCCGGTTCACTAAGTCCTGGTTCTTCATCCTCGTGTTCGCCCTGATCGCCATCAGCTTCGTGGTCGTCGGCAACACTGACTTCCTGGGCGCGAGCCAGGGCGGGGCGGTGGTCACCGCCGGCGACCGAAAGATCAGCCCTCAGCAGTTCGCCCAGGACTGGAACCGCGTCCGCACCAGTATTCAGGAGGAGCGGGGCCAAGGTGTCAGCACCGAAGATCTGGTGCGCGAAGGCGTACTGGACGGGTTCCTCGAAAGCCTGGTCCAGCGTGAAGGCGCGGGCGCCTGGGCCTGGCGCGCGGGCATTCGTGTCGGAGACTCGTTGCTGATCCAGCAAATTCGGGAGCTGCCCGCCTTCTTCAATCAGATCACTGGTCGCTTCGATCAGGACAGCTATGCAGCGGTGCTTGCCCAAGCCGGGGTCACCGCCGATCAGTTCGAACGCGAAACCCGCGACGCTTTAGCCACGCAGCATTATGGAACGTCGTTGGCGGGGGGGCTTCGGGCCCCGCGCGCCTATGCCGCCCTTCTGGCCAGCAACGCCATGCAGGCGCGCGACGCGCGCTGGTTCTTCGTCACCCAATCGATGGTGGGCACGGCGGATGCGCCGACCGACGAGCAGTTGAACGCCTTCATTCAGGAAAACGCCGATCAGCTGCGCCGTCCCGAATTCCGGGCCGTGTCGCTGGTCGTCTTCACCGACGCCCCCGGCGCCCCCCAGCCGGCCGTGACGGACGCGGAAATCCAGGAACGTTTCGATTTCCGCCGTGAGGCGCTGTCGCAGCCCGAGACCCGAAGCTTCATCGCCGTCAGCGTGGCCGATCAGGCCGGCGCTCAGCGCATTGCTCAGGCCCTGCGCGGCGGTCAGAGGCCGACGGAAGCCGCTCAGGCGGCCGGCGTGGAGCCCATAACCTATTCCGACCGCGCTCGCGCCAGCATAAGCGACGCCGCCGTGGCCGACGCCGCCTTCCGTCTGCAGGCAGGCGGCGTCAGCGACCCGATTAGGGGCAATGCGGGCTGGACGGTGATCCAGCTGTCCAACATTTCTCCTGCCCGCCCCGTGACCCTGGCCGACGTGCGCGGTGAGATCGTCTCCGAACTCCAGCAGGAGGCCGCCCGCGGGCGCGCCTTTGAACGCGTCGAGGCCTATGAAGCCGCGCGCAACGGCGGCGCCGAGATCGCCGCCGCGGTTCAGAGCGCTGGTGCTCGCCTGATTCAGCTGCCGCCATTCACTGAACAGGGGCTGCTGCCAGACGGCCAGCCGCTGAACGGCCCGCCCCAGGTTGTCGCGAACGCCTATTCGCTACAGGTGGGCGGGGCCAGCGAAGTGATAGACGCCGGCCAGGGTCAGTATTTCGTCGTTGTGCTGAACGCCATCGAGCCCGCCGCTCTGCCCAATCTTGCCGAGGTGCGCGAGCCGCTTGCTGCCCAGTGGGTGGCTCGCGAAAACAGCCGACGCGTGGCTGCGCAGGCCGATCGGGTCGCGGCGCGTATTCGGGGCGGTGAGGCCTTGGAGACCGTCGCCGCGTCGATCAACGCCCCCGTCGTGGTGCGTACCGATATGCGCCAAGATCAGCAAACCTCCGGAGCGGTG
The DNA here is from genome assembly GCA_964542145.1 of uncultured Brevundimonas sp. Taxonomy (GTDB): domain Bacteria; phylum Pseudomonadota; class Alphaproteobacteria; order Caulobacterales; family Caulobacteraceae; genus Brevundimonas. The sequence continues at coordinate 2,238 of CAZITK010000128.1, read as the reverse complement.
GGCCAGGGCGTGCTCCGCGCCGTCTTTGGTCAGGCCAAGGGCCAGGTTTTCTCCGCGGCCGCCGAGGAAGGGTTCGTCATCGGCCGCGTCGATGAGGTCCGCGCGCCCGCTGCGGCTGAGGCCGGCCCCCTCGCCGCAGGGGTCGTCCCCCGGCTCACCCAGCAGTTGGCCGAGGAAATGGGCCCGGCCGCCCTGCGCGCCGCCGCCGCTCACGTAAAGGCTCGCAGCTATCCCGATCGCGCACGTCAGGCGCTCGGCCTGCGCGCCGAGGGCCCGCCGGCGGCCGAGTGAACGACATCGATCCTGCCCCCGACGGCTTTCTGTCCGGCTGGAACGCGGGCCGCCCTCAGGCAGTCGCGCGTCGGCTGATCAACGACGTCGAAACCCCGGTTTCGGCTTATCTGAAGATTCGGCAAGGGCTGGCCGACCCGGCCTATGTGTTCCTGCTCGAATCGGTCGAGGGCGCTGAGCGGAACGGTCGCTACTCTATCCTCACCTTCGCGCCTGATCTGGTCTGGCGCGCGCGGGGGCGGACCGCGGAGATTGCGCGGGGCGCGGATGCCGTCGCGGTGGACCGGTTCGAAGCCGAGACGTCTACCACGCTTGATTCGCTGCGTAGGCTCATCGCCGAAACCGCGATCGATCTGCCGGACGACCTGCCGACCATGGCCGCAGGTTTGTTCGGCGTGTTTGGCTACGACATGGTCCGGCTGCTCGAACCGCTGGGCCAAGCCAATCCCGACCCGTTGGATCTGCCCGACGCCGTCCTGACCCGACCCTCGATTGTGGCCGTATTTGATTCGGTGCGCCACGAGATCGTGGTGGTCACACCGGTTCGCCCTGATGGATCAATGGCCGACCGAGCCTGGGCGGCCGCCCAGGCTCGGCTGGACGGTTTCGAAGCCTTGCTTCGCACGCCCCTGTCGCAGTCGGCGCCGGCGAGGAGGCCCGACTGCGGGCCGGCGTTCGTTTCGCCCCTCGACGAGGCAGAGTTCGCTACCCTGGTGGCGGGCGCCAAGGACTACATCGCCGCCGGTGACATTTTCCAGGTCGTTCTGAGTCACCGCTTCTCAACCGCCTATGAAGGCGACCCTTTCGCCTTCTACCGCGCCTTGCGCCGGCAGAACCCGTCGCCTTACCTCTTCTATCTGGATCTCGGGGGCTTTCAGCTGGCCGGATCGAGTCCAGAGATCCTGGTGCGGCTCAAGCAAGGTCGGGTGACCATCCGGCCGCTCGCCGGCACGCGCCGGCGCGGCGCGGACGCGGCCGAGGACAGGGCGCTGGAAGCCGAGCTTCTGGCCGATCCCAAGGAGAGGGCCGAGCATCTCATGCTGCTGGACCTGGGGCGCAACGACGTGGGCAGGGTGTCCAAACCCGGCACGGTCTCGGTCACCGAGACCTTCGCCATCGAACGCTACAGCCAGGTGATGCACATCGTCTCGAACGTCACGGGTGAGGCCGACCCGGCGCTGGACGCTGTGGACGTCTTGCTGGCCGCCCTGCCCGCCGGCACGCTCTCGGGCGCGCCCAAGGTCCGCGCCATGGAGGTCATCGACGAGCTCGAGACAGTCAAGCGCGGCGTCGGCTACGGCGGGGGCGTTGGATATATCTCGGCTTCGGGCGAGGCCGACATCTGCATCGTGTTGAGGACCGCCCTGTTCGCCGACGGCCAGGCTCATATTCAGGCCGGCGCGGGAGTGGTGGCTGATTCCGACCCGCTGGCGGAATATCTTGAAACCCGCGCCAAGGCCTCAGCGCCCATGGCGGCGGCTTGCGAGGCCTGGCGGTTTACGGGGGCTGGGGCGTCGTCAATCTGTGCCGATGACCTCGAAGGCCGCGCCCTGGATGGCGGCGTCAAGGCCCGGCCCCATGATGACGGCGCCTGCGAGGAGCAGCGCTGCGCCTGCGCAAAGGGCTGACGCCGCGAGCCCCGCCCACCAGTTGGCGCTGCGGGTGGGGCTTTCAAGAAGCTTCCTGGCTCGAGCGACTCCCTCGATGGCGTGCGTCATGGCTGATCTCCCTCGCGAAAGAGGAAACCCAATAAGGTTAAAAATTTGGGACCAGGACCTTCAATCGGCCGATACACGACGGCGAGAGCGAGACCTCGAGCGGCGTGTCGCGCGCATCAGCAACGATGGAAAGAGGACCCCGCGTGGCAGTCCCTAGGGGAATCGAACCCCTCTTTTCAGGTTGAAAACCTGACGTCCTAACCGATAGACGAAGGGACCGCTGCGCGGG
>CAZITK010000127.1:0-5764 GCA_964542145.1 uncultured Brevundimonas sp. | reverse complement strand
CTAAGAATGAGTTTGCGACTAGATCGCACATCCGCTAGAGGCTCCCGCCACGCCTGACGGCCGCGCCTCCCCGCGCGGCCAGGCTCACTGACGAGACGCCCCAGATGACCGACGCCGCCGCCCGCCCGCTCGCCTGCCTGGACCGCGAGGAGGAGGGCCGTCGCCGGAACCGCTGGCTGATGGCGGCCGCCGGCGGGGTCAGCATCGCCGCCGCCTTCGGGGCCCCGGCCACGGCCGCGCCGGGCGGCGAGATCGACCTGGATCAGCCCCACCAGTTGCCCGCCATTGACGTGATCGGTCAGCGTCGGCGCGACGAAGTCTCCTCGCCCAAGGCCACCGCCCCGATCATCGACGCGCCCCAGACCATCTCCGTCATTCCCGCCCCGGTGCTGGAGGACCAGGGCGTCCGCACCCTGACCGAAGCGCTGCAGAACACCCCCGGCATCACCTTCGACGCCGGCGAGAACGGTTTTTCCACCGGGCTGGCCAACTTCGGCATCCGGGGCTTTGACGCGTCGGGCTCGATCTTCGTCGATGGCGCGCGGGATTCCGGCGCCTATGCCCGCGACGTCTTCAACATCGAGCAGGTCGAGGTCTTCAAGGGCGCCACCGGCGACAACGGGCGTGGCGCGCCGGGCGGCTATGTCAACGTCGTCACCAAGACCCCGCGTCTGGACCCCAGCTTCGACGCCACGGTCGGCTACGGCGCCGACGACACCGCCGCCGACGACCGGGTGCGCGCCACCCTGGACGTCAACCACCCCTTCGCCGCCGGGATCGCCGGCCGGCTGAACGTCCTGGTCGAGGACGGCGGCGTGCCCGGCCGTGCGGTGGCCCAGCGCAGGAGCTTCGGCGTCGCCCCCTCCGTCGCCTTTGGCCTGGACGGCGACACCCGCGTCATCCTTGCGGCCCAGTATGTCGAGCAGGACGACACGCCCGACTGGGGCGTTCCGGCAGCCTTCATCAAGGGCATGTCGGCCTACGACCCGGCCCTGGACGGCGAGGCGCTGCGCGACCGCTTCTACGGCCTGTCATCCGATGCCGATGAGGTGACCTCCGCCGTGCTCCTGGGCCGCGTCGAACATGACCTGGCGGCCTCGGTTCGCCTGTCGTCCCAGCTGCGCCTGGCCGACACGGACCGCTTCGCCGCCTTCACCGTCCCGACCGGCTACGCCCCCGCGACCCAGCTGGTCACCACTCAACGCCAGACCTACGCACGCGAGAACCAGTCGCTGTCCTTTCTCAACAACGTCAGCGCCGCACTCGACCTCGGCGGTTTGCGTCACCGGATATCGGCGGGGGTCGAATACGCCCATGACGAGGCGTCGGCCGCCGCCTATCCCACCGTCACCAACCCCGGAACCGGCGCGCCCGTCCCGGTCCGCGATCCCAATCCGGACCGCGCCGGCGCCCTCGATCTTGCTCCCAGCCAGTTCAGCGATGTCGAGGTCCGAACCCTGGGCGTCTATCTGTTCGACACGGTCGAGCTGTCGCCGCAATGGGACGTGACCGGCGGCGTGCGCATCGAACGCTACGACGTCTCCATCGACGGCCGCGACGCCGCGGGCGCGCCCCTGGGCGCCGACGGCCTGGACATCGAGCGCACCACCACCAGCGGTCGGCTGGGCGTGACCTACAAGCCTGCGCCAGACGCCAGCCTCTACGCCTCGGTCGGGGTCGCCGCCCTGCCGCCAGCCTCCTTCCTGTCCACCTCCGACATCTCGCGCGAGGGCGACAACGCGTTCCCGGGCTACAATGCCGGCGTCAACAGCCCCGACGCCAAGACCCAGCGGGCCATCAACTACGAGCTGGGCGGCAAGTGGGAACTGATGGACCGGGCCCTGCTGGCCACCGTCGCCTTGTTCCGCACCGAGCGTCAGAACGTCGCCATCTCAGGCCGGCCGGGCGTGACCGACCCGGTCGAGCTTCTGGGCTATGGCGAGCAGTCGGTCGAGGGGATCGAACTGGGCCTGTCGGGCCGCATAACCCCCCGGTGGAGCGTGCTCGCCGGCGCCATGCTGCTGGACAGCGAGCGCAGCCTGTCGGCCGATCTGGATCTCGGCCGCTGCCGCGCCAGCCCCGGCGACTATGGCGTGGCCAACGCCGCGGCCTGCGGTCCGGACAACACCGCCGACGGCGACTCCCTGGCCTTCACGCCGGAGTTCAGCGCCAACGTCTGGACCCGTTACGACTTCGACATGGGGCTCAGCATCGCTGGCGGCGTCCGCTACGTGGGCGAATCCTACCTAGGCCGCCCCGACACCGCCGAGCGCCTCATCCCCAACGACGACGCCCGCAAGCTGCCCGACTACTGGGTGGCCAGCGCCATGGCCGAATACGCCATCACCCCCAGTGTCTCGGTGCGGCTGAACCTCGACAACATCACCGACGAAGTCCACGCCGTGTCCAGCAACTGGTCCGGCGCCCGGGTCATGGTCGGGCCGCCGCGCACGGCCCTGCTCAGCCTCAGCTTCAGAATGTGATAGCGAGGGGCGCCGGTTCGAGAACGACCGGCGCTCCTCCTGCCCCAGGGTTTCGATGCTGGTCGCCATTCCCGATGTCCTGACGCCCGATCAGGTCGCCCAGGCCCGGGCGGCGCTGGAGGCGGCGGACTGGATCGACGGCCGCGCCACCGCCGGCCACCAGGGCGCCCACGTCAAACGCAATCGCCAGCTGCCGCCCGACAGCCCCGCGGGCCGCCAGGTCGCCGCCATGATCCTGGAAGCCCTGAGCCAGAATCCGCTGTTCATGTCGGCGGCCCTGCCGCTGCACGTCCTGCCGCCGAGCTTCAACCGCTATGAGGGTGGCGAGACCTTCGGCGATCATATCGACGGGGCCATGCGTTTCCTGCCCAACGGTCAGCGGATGCGCACCGACCTGTCCTGCACCCTGTTCCTGACCGGCCCGGACGACTACGACGGCGGCGAACTGGTCATCGAGGACGTCTTCGGCCCGCGCAGCGTGCGCCTGCCGGCCGGGCACATGATCCTCTATCCCTCGACCAGCGTACACCGCGTCACCCCCGTGACCCGAGGCGTGCGTCTCGCCTCCTTCTTCTGGCTGCAGAGCATGATCCGCGACGGTGGCCGGCGAGCGCTGCTGTTCGAGATGGACCGGGCCATCCAGACCCTGGGCTCGCGCGACCCCGTCGATCCGCCGGTGGTCAGCCTGACCGGCGTCTATCACAACCTTCTGCGACAGTGGGCCGAGGTCTGAAGGACCTCTAGTCGCGCACCCGCCGGCCGCGATCGCCGATCAGCGCGCCGGCGATCCAGCTGACCACGCCGGTGACGACGGCCGCTCCGATCCCGGACCACAGGCCGTCGACCATGAAGCCCTCGAAGAAGATCGAGGTGAGGCCGATCATCGCCGCGTTCACCACCAGGAGAAACAGGCCCAGGGTGATGACCGTGATCGGAAAGGTGAGGATCACCAGGATCGGCCGCACAAAGGCGTTGATGATCCCGAGCAGCACCGCCGCCAGGATCAGGGTGGTGGTGTCCGAAAACGCCACGCCCGGGACGATCACCTCGGCCAGCCACAGCCCCAGGGCCGTCACCACCGCCTGAATCAGAAATCCGACCACCGCGCGTCTCCTCAAGCCCATCAGTCGGCAGGGGAAACGCCAGCTTGGCCGTTCGGTTCACCCGCGCGTGGCGGCAGCCCGACATGCGTCAGCATCCAGGTGAACAGGCCGCGTCGCTCGAAGGTGAAGACGGTGCGCCCGCCCGCGCCGTTCACCGCCATCCGCGTCCGGTCCGCGCCCCAGTAGGCCAGCCGCCCCGGCGGGGCGCGTTCTGGCGGCGGCGCGGCGTGCCAGGCCTCGCGCCCGACGCCAAGGGTCAGCCGATGCAGCGCGCCGGGGCTCAGATAGTCGTCCGCTTGCGGACCCGTCGGGCGCCGAAACACTGGCTGATCCTGAAGCCGGCGGCGGATGGCCTCGACCGGATTCTCCAGCAGACTGGGCGCCGGCGCCGCCACCACAGGTGTCTCTTCCTGAAGCTGGGGTCGCAGAGACGCCCGCACGGCGGCGAAATCCACCAGCCGTGTCAGCCCCCGCACATCCCCCGCCTCGGCCGCCGACCGCACCGCGGAAAACGCCACCAGCGGCGCCGACAGAAAGCTGATGACCGCCAGCAAAACCGCCGCCAGCAACACCCCCGCCAAGGCCCGCCCGAACGTCAGTCCCCTTCCCGGCGGCGGGGGCGGGGAGGGCGGCGAGCCGGTGGAAGGCGCATCCATCGGCCGTTCCACCGCCTTGGGCGCTGCCGGCGTCAGGCCCTTGTCCTCGCTCATACGACGATCACCGTGTCGGAATAGGCCGCCAGCTGGCGGTCGTGGGTCAGCAGCCGCATCGGCTCGCTGAGCGCCTGGGCCACCAGCAGCCGGTCGAAGGGGTCGCGGTGGATCGGCGGCAGGGTCGCCAGCATGAACAGATGCCTGTCGTCGATGGGCAGCCAACTCGCCCCGGCCAGGGACAGTTCCGTCCGCACCTGCTCCGGAGAGAACCCAAAGTCGGACGCATACCGGCCCAGGCCGCGTTTGACCGCCGTCTCCCAGATGACCACCTGGCTGGCGACCACCTCATTGTCAGCGTCGGAAATCAACGACCTCGCCCGGCTGGACAGGCGGGGATCATCGACCAGCGACCAGAGCAGCAGATGCGTGTCGACGAGGAGCTTCACTCGAGCTCCCGCCACGCAGTCTCGGCCTCATTCACCCCCTTGAGCACTTCCTTGTCGAGGGCGTCGAAGTCGTCTGGAATTTTCAGCCTGCCCTTGGCGATGCCGATCTGAAAAGCACGACGGGAGGCTGCCTCGATGGGCACCAGCCGTGCGGCGGGCTTGCCGTTGCGGGCGATGACGATCTCACGCTCGGCCCCGCTCTCGACCGCCTCGACCAGCTTGGACAGCCGCGTCTTGGCGTCCAGCATATTGACGGTGGACATGGCCTTCTCCCTGGCTAGACCTGGCTAAGGTATGCTTCTCACCCACACCGCGCAAGCGAAAGGCCCGCCGGATCGCTCCGACGGGCCTCTTCGGTAGCCTGAGGCCACCTTCTCTTGTCATCCCGGCCGCAGCGGAGCGGAGAGCCGGACAAGCCCCGCCGTATCTCCCCTGGTCCCGGATCGTCGCTGACGCGACGTCCGGGATGACAAGCGGTTCAGTTGGCCATCGCCTTCGCCAGGTTCTCCGCCACCTTGTCGATGAAGCCCTCGGTGGTCAGCCAGCCCTGCTGATCGCCGACCAGGAGCGCCAGGTCCTTGGTCATGTGGCCGGCCTCGACGGTCTCGACCACCACGCTCTCCAAGGTTTCGGCGAAGTCGATCAGGGCCTGGTTGCCGTCCAACTTGCCGCGATGCTTGAAGCCGCGCGTCCAAGCGTAGATCGAGGCGATGGAGTTGGTCGAGGTGGCCTCGCCTTTCTGATGCTGGCGATAGTGGCGGGTGACGGTGCCGTGCGCCGCCTCGGATTCCAGGACCTTCCCGTCCGGGGTCATCAGCACGCTGGTCATCAGGCCGAGAGAGCCGAACCCTTGCGCCACCACGTCGGACTGAACGTCGCCGTCGTAGTTCTTGCACGCCCAGACGAAGCCGCCCGACCACTTCATGGCGGCCGCCACCATGTCGTCGATCAGCCGGTGCTCATAGGTCAGGCCGCGCGCGTCGAACTCGGCCTTGAACTCGGCGTCGAAGATTTCCTGGAAGATGTCCTTGAAGCGGCCGTCATAGGCCTTGAGGATGGTGTTCTTGGTCGACAGATAG
>CAZITK010000126.1:0-5770 GCA_964542145.1 uncultured Brevundimonas sp. | reverse complement strand
GGGCGATGCCGTCCCCGACCGACAGCACCTGACCGACGTCCGAGACGTCTGCCTCTACGCCGAAATTGGCGATCTGCGACTTGAGGATGGCCGAGATTTCAGCGGCGCGGATGTCCATGACTGGCTCTTTCGTCTTGGTCTGATCGGAGCGGCCGAGCCGTCCGAGGCGTCAAATCTAAAGCGGTTCAGGCGCGCTGGAGCGCGAATTTCATCTGGTCGAGTTTGGTCTTCAACGAAGCGTCGAAAAGCTTCGATCCGACCTTCACCTTGAGGCCGCCCAGCAGCGCCGGGTCGACGCGGGCGGACAGTTCCGGATCGCGGCCCAGCGCCGTGCGCAGGGCGGTCCTGATCTTGGTGATCTGGGCCGTGTCCAAGGCCTGCGCCGACACCACCTCGGCGGCGACCACGCCGGTCTTTTTGGCGTACAGCCGCTCAAACCCGGCGATCACGGCGGTCAGGTCGCCGGCGCGGCCATTGGCCGCCAGCAGTCCGAGGAAATTGCGCGTGGTCGGATTGAACCGCGCCTTATCGGCGATGGCGACCAGACCCCGGGCCTGATCATCCCGCGAGATCACCGGGGATCCCGCCAGACGGCGCAGATCGGTGCTGTCGCCCCAGGCCACGGCCAGAGACTTCAGGTCAGCGCGAACAGCCTGAAGCACGCCCGTCTCGTCGGCGAGGTCGAAGAGCGCCTGGGCGTACCGATCACCGACTTCCGTCGCTCTGAAATCCATGGCCACTATATTAGTCCGCTGTCAGCGTCTGGATCACGACCGGCGACGGATCTCCGCGCCAGCCAAGCCGTTGGAATGCTGAATGAAAGCACACAAGCGACGGCTCCCTGCGGAACCGCCCTCGTCAAGGCGGGCGCCTGATAGCATGGGCTCCTGTTGATCGCAACCGAGGCCCATACGGCTACGACGTGGCCAGAGCGTGTTCCATCCTGGCGTGCACGGCGGCAAGCTGCAGCGCGATAAGACTTTTTCTCGGAGCCTCTCATGCCCCCGCCCCGCGTACTTGCGCCTCTTATCGCCCTCCTGCTGTTCAGTTTCGGCGCAGTCGTCGAGGCTCGCCCCGCCGACACCGTCCGGGTGATGAGTTACAATATCCGGATCGATAGGGCCTCCGACGAACCCACCTGGGCTCAAAGACGCGGACCAATGGCCAACCAGGTGCTGTTCGTGGATCCGGACATACTGGGCGTCCAGGAGGCGCGACCGGCCATGGTGCGTTGGCTGGGGAACCGGCTGGAGGGCTGGGAGCGATACGGCGTCGGGCGCGACGATGGGGCGCGAAGGGGAGAGACGGTCACCCTGTTCTGGCGCGCGGCACGGTTCGAGGCCATTGAGCGCCAGACCGTGTGGTGTTCACCCACGCCCGAGACGCCGTCGCGCGGCTGGGACGCCGCCCATCCGCGCACAATCACCCGCGTGGTCCTGCGCGACCGCGCCAACGACCGGCTATGGGATGTCAGAAACACTCACTTCGACCATCGGGGCGAAAAGGCGCGCGCCAACTGCGCCGATCAGCTCGCCGCCATGGCGCCTGCCGAAGGGGCCAATCTCGTGGTCCTGGGCGATTTCAACGCCGGGCCTAGCAGCGAACCCTATCGACGCCTCGTCGGCTCGGGACTGACCGACGCCCGCAGCATCAGTCCCATCGTGTTCGGTCCGGACGGCACGTTCAACGCCTTCAACATCGCCCAAACCGACGGCGAGGCCGTCGACCACGTCTTCGTTGGCCCCGGACTGCATGTGAGGCGCTTTGGCGTCCTGACCGATTCCTTCGGAGGGAAGGTGATCTCGGACCATTTCCCCGTGGTGGCTGATATCGCGCCCGCTGCGGAACCTTGACCGGTCACGAGACGCGTGACGACTTCCACAGGCGCTTGATTGGAACGCGATGGAGGCCTAGCGCATTCGCTCGCAGCTTCACGCGCAGGAAATCCCACCCTCGATGCTCGACTCAGTTCTAGGCAGCATAACCCCGCTTCTGTCCGACCCGGCCGCCTGGGCCGCGCTCGTCACGCTGATCGTGATGGAGGTGGTGCTGGGGATCGACAACCTCATCTTCATCTCGATCCTCTCCAACAAGTTGCCTCCCGAGCACCGCTCGCGGGTGCGGCGGATCGGCATTTCGCTGGCGCTGATCATGCGTCTGGCTCTGCTGTCGACCATCGCCTGGATCGTCACCCTGACGGCGCCGATCTTCAGCGTCTTCGGCAACGCGTTTTCGTGGAAGGACGTGATCCTGATCCTGGGCGGCCTGTTCCTGGTGTGGAAGGCGACCAAGGAGATCCATCACACGGTCGAACCCCGCGCCAGCGGAGACCTGCTGGACAAGGACCAGGCCGCCAAGCAGGTGGTGATCAACAACGCCGGGGCGGCGATCTTTCAGATCATCCTGATCGATCTGGTCTTCTCCATCGACTCCATTCTCACGGCCGTGGGGATGACCGAGCATCTGCCGATCATGGTCGTGGCCGTTCTGGTAGCCATCACCGTCATGCTGCTGGCCGCGGACCCGCTGGGCGACTTCATCGACAAGAACCCGACCGTGGTCATGCTGGCGCTGGGCTTCCTTCTGATGATCGGCATGGTGCTGATCGCCGAGGGGTTCGGCGCCTATGTGCCCAAAGGCTACATCTATGCGGCCATGGCCTTCTCGGCCGGGGTCGAGATGCTGAACATGTGGAGCCGACGCTCAGCCTCCAAGCGCGAAAAGGCCACTCAGCTTCGTGCCCAGGCGAACCATGCTGAGATGAAAGCCCAGGCCGCCGAGGCCGAGGCCGCCACCGAACCGCGGGGCTGATCCGCCGATGACGGGGCGCGCTGCGATCCTCGCCGCCGCTTCGTCTCTCGGGCTCGTCCTATGGCTCGGGGCTTGCGCCGCGCAAGGCGCGCCGCCCTTCGCACCCGGCCTCATCGCCGCCAGATCAAGCGACCCGATCGCCCCAGCGCCGCTCCCCGACGGACCGGCGCCGGTCCAGGGCTACGAGGTGGTGCGCGTCTATCCGCACGATCCTGCCGCCTTCACCCAGGGCCTGATCTTCCGCGATGGCGTGCTTTACGAATCCACCGGTCAGTATCCGTCCACGGTGCGACGGGTCCGATTGGAGGACGGCATGATCGAGGTCCTCTCCGAGCTGGAGCTTGAACATTTCGGCGAAGGCCTGACCGACTGGGGCGACCGGTTGATCAGCCTGACCTGGGTGTCCGAAGTCGGCTTCGTCTGGGACATCGACACCCTCCAGCCCGTCGCCGAGTTCCGTTACCCGGGCGAGGGTTGGGGCCTGACCCAGGACGGCCGTCGCCTGATCATGAGCGACGGCACGGCCCGCTTGCGCTTTCTCGACCCCGAGACCTTCGCCGAGACTGGGCGCGTCACTGTCACCGATAACGGTCGGCGCGTCCTCGATCTCAACGAGTTGGAATGGATCGACCCGGATGACGAGGGTCCCGCGCCCGGCGAAGTCTGGGCCAATGTATGGCAGACCGACCGCATCGTCCGCATTGACCCGCAAACCGGGCGCGTCCTCGCCTGGATTGACCTGACCGGCCTGTGGCCCGACGCCAAGCGCGATCCGATGGAGGATGTGTTGAACGGAATCGCCTGGGACGCCGAGGGCCGGCGTCTTTTCGTCACCGGCAAGAACTGGCCGTGGCTCTACGAAATTCGCGTGCTTCCGGCCGCGGATCAGCCCAGCCTGTAAGCGGTGCGCGCTGCCTCGATATTCGCGAGCTTGGCTTCAAACGGCGCCCAGTCGTCACGTTCCGCGATCGCGGCCCAAATCGCCTCGACCTCGTCGATCAGCAGCTCTTCGGGCTCCGTCCGAGCGAACACGGGATGCTCCAGCCGCTCTGGCCGCTCTGGGTCGTGTTCAAACAGGGCAAAGCGGAAGGCGTCGAAGGCCTCGCCCTGCCAGGCCGCGCGACGCGGGCCCCGCAGGGCGCGATCGGCGGAGGAGAAGCCGGCGAACCAGTCGAAGAACAGGGGCTCCCACCGGATCGCGTCGCCGTGCTCGCGAAGCAGAGCCAGGGTTGCATCCAAGAGGCGCTGATCGGCGGCCTCGCCGAGCGACCGTACCCCCAGCCGCCTGAGGAAGGCCGCGCGCAGCTCGCGGATGTAGGCAGACCCGAATTCGTTCAACGCCTCGACCAGCGGCCCCGGTTCGGTGACCAGTTTCAGGCATCCGGCCAGTTGGGTCAGGTTCCAGAACACCGCCTCGGGCTGGCGCGCGAAGGCGTAGAGACCGGTCTGGTCGAAATAAGCAGCGGTGAAGCCCGGTTCGTAGCGTGGCAGGAACCGCCAGGGACCATAGTCGAAGCTCTCGCCCGTGACGTTGAGATTGTCGGTGTTCAGTACCCCGTGCACGAAGCCGGCCGCCACCCAGCGCGCCGCCAGCCTTGCCGAGGCATCGACGATCGCCCGCAGCAAGCCGGGCGCGTCTCCCTTGGCGACCGACGGGTGGTACAGGGTGCTCACGTGCTCTACCAGGGTCTCGATCTGGTCGGCGCGACCCAGGAAGGCGGCCCGCTGGAACGTCCCGAAGCGGATGTGACTGTGCGTGAGCCGGACCAGCACGGCCGAGCGCGTGGGCGACGGCTCATCATGGCGCTCCAGCGCCTCACCCGTCTCGATCAGGCTGAGGGCGCGGCTGGTGGGAACTCCCAGAGCCTCCAGCATGGCGGCGGCGAGCACCTCGCGGACGCCGCCCTTGAGCGTCAGCCTACCGTCGGCGCCGCGCGACCAGGGCGTCTGGCCCGATCCTTTGGTGCCCAGGTCCATCAGCCTTTGCCGAGAGCGGGCGGCGCGGTCGCTCCCAACTGGAGGCGCTTCCCACATCTGGGCGGCCAAGAAGCCTCGGCCGTCACCCAGGTCGGGGTTGTATGTGCGGAACTGGTGCCCGTGGTAGCGCATGGCGATCGGCCCGGCCTGGCCCGGCAAGGGCCTGAAGCGTCCGAAATGGTCCAGCCATTCCGCTTCGGTGAGCGTGTCTAGCCCTACTTCCTTCGCGGCGTTCTGATTACGCCACCGCAGCGTGTGGCCTGGAAAGACCGCAGAGGAGACCGCATCGCCAAATTCTTCTCCCAAGGCGAAGAAGGCGGGCTCGGGTCGATAGGCGGAACTGACGGGCATGAGCGGGATGTGCCCCTCGTACCGCGCCGCTGCAATGCCGCCGTCGGCGAGATTCGCGTAAATGCCTACGGACCTTGACCTAGGGTCACCAAATTCTGTCGCATTACAGCCACACAGCGGACCAACCGCCGCACCCACGCAAGCGTGACCTTAAGGGCCTGTTGTCGGATTCCGGGGCCTAAGTTACGCCTGAGGTCAACGACTCCGCCGTTCCATGAGAAAAGGCGGGGCAAGGACAGGAAACGCCGCGGTTCGCTCCGCTCCCGGAGCGCCCGGCCCTTTGGGAGGCAGGCCCCACAATGCGCATCACTCGCACTCTTCTATCATCCGCTTCGGCCGCCGCCGTGGCTGCCGTGGCCTTCGCGGGTTCGGCTCAGGCCCAGTCTGCTCAGGACGGGCCCGTCACAACGGTCGATGAGATTATCGTCACGGCTCAGCTGCGCGAACAGAGCCTGCAGGATGTCCCGATCGTGGTGACCTCGCTGTCGGCGGCTGTACTGGAAGGTGCAGGCGTGGCCGACATCAAGGACCTGCAGATCCTGACTCCGGGCATGACGGTCACTTCGACCCAGTCCGAAGCCTCGACAACCGCCCGTATCCGCGGCGTCGGCACGGTCGGCGACAACCCGGG
>CAZITK010000125.1:3903-5797 GCA_964542145.1 uncultured Brevundimonas sp. | reverse complement strand
TCGGTCAGGCCCGAGCAATCCAGCGCCTCGATCCGCCCGTCGATCTCCACCACCACCCCCTGCGGCGCCGCGCGCAGCACGGCGCGGTGCAGGGTCTCGGCGCCCGTCTCGCGGTTGGTCCGCGCCACGGTCACCGGCATGCCCACCGATCGCGTCACCAGCGAGCCGGGCGTCAGCAAGTCATAGTCCAGGTTACGTTCGCGCACCTCGGCCGGCAGGCCCTCGATAATGGCCGTCTCGGCAATCACCCCGTCGGCCAGTCCCTCCAGCCGGATCACCGCCTCCCCGGCCGGGATGTCGATCACCCGCCGCTCGACCACCAGCCCCAGGCCCAGCCCCGGATCGACCCGTCCGCCCCGCACCGAGTCCATCAGCTCGACCGTCGACACCGGCCGGTCGCGATAAAAGACCACGGCGCTCGATTCCGGCCCCGCCGACAGCACCACCCGCTCCGCCCCGCTCTGGGCCATCACCGGCGCCGCTCCCGCGCACAGGGCCAGCCACGCCGCCCCCGTCAGGGCCGCGCCCGCCAGACCCGAGCCGGTCCGCCGAGGGATCATCAATAGCCCGTGTCGACCACGGCCCGGACCACCGTCTCGCCATTGGCCGGAACCCGCACCGACCAGCCCAGGGTCCGGCTGTCCAGCAACTCCCCGCCCCCGGCCTCCACGAACCGGGTCTCGCGGCTCAGGCCGCGCTGGCGCAACTCCACCGTCACCGCCTCGCTGCGCGCGTTCCTGACCGTATACTCCACCGTGTAGCGCGTCCGCCCCCAGCGCCAGGGCCGGGCCGGCGTCAGCCCCTCTTCCGACACCAGGCGTGGCTGCACCGTCACGTCGAACGCCTGTCCGGTCGTCACGGCGATTTCCGATCCGCCCGGCGTGTGGTCGATGGCGTTCTCGCCGATGAAGCGCGGCTCGCCCGCCTCGTCGCGCACATAGACCCGCATTACCCCCGCCGGCAGGGCGCGGCCCAGGCCCGCCGCGCGGTTGTTGGAGAAGACCACCGCCACATCGGCGGCGCGCGGCTGCTCATAGGTCTGGAACCACGGAATCTCCGCCCGATAACGTTTGGAAGCGCGCACCCCCGACACGTCCATCATCCCGACCTGCTTGGTCTGCTTGTTGGCGACGGTCACCGGCTCGGGCAGCGGATAGACATAGACGTCGGCCAGCCCCTCCGGCCCGCCGGCTTCCGTCCCGTCGCCCCGATTTCCCCGCGTCGGCTGCGGCGGCCGCACCACCCGCCCGGGATTGTAGCCCTGATTGACCAGGGTCACGTCCCCGGCCACCACCCGCGTCGTCGCGTGCTCGAAGCTGGAGCCTGAATTGTTGGTCACGGTGATCCAGCCGTTCAGGTCCAGCCGCCCGGCCTGCTCGTCGAATCGCGCCACATAGTCCGCCTTCCACTGCAGACCGGTGGTCAGATAGCTCAGGGTCGTCTCGCGCGCCCCCGCCCCCTCGGCGTCCAGGGTCACGCTCAGGGTCGGGCGGGGCCTCAGGTTCTCGGGCACCTCGTCGAAGATCACCCGCGTGGGCACACCGTCGTCGCGCAGCACCTCGACCCGGTCGCCGATCCGCAGGACCACCCCCTGGTTGGCGGCCAGCACCGTGGCGCGGACCGTCTCCTCGGCCCCCGTGCCCGGATTGGTGCGGACCAACTGGATCTCGCGCCCCACCGCACTCTGCATCAGGGCGTCGGGCGTCAGCAGGTCATAGTCGAAATTCTGCTCCACCACCGACAGCCCCCGCCCGGTGATCCCCACCGTCTCGGGCCGGATCGAGGCCGAGACGCCGGGAAAGGTCTGGCGCGTCCGCCCGGCCCCGAGGTTCAGGGTTCGCACATCCTCCACCAGGGCGATGTTCTGATTGTAGATGGTCAGGGAGACCCGCTC
>CAZITK010000125.1:0-3803 GCA_964542145.1 uncultured Brevundimonas sp. | reverse complement strand
GGCCCCAGGTCATGCGCGTCATGCCGATCTCCACCACAGACTGAGCGTCACAGTGTCACGCCCCGGCGAGGCTTGTCGATGGGGAGGGGTCTCCAGAGACCTAGGCGCTTCCCTGACCTGATCGAATCAACGGTGCATGATTTCCGCTCATCCCCGCGAAGGCGGGGATCCAGTGTTTTGGGTGATCAGGCCATGCCGCGAGGGCGCCGACGACAATCCCATAGACCTTGCGCGTAAAGGACTGGGTCCCCGCTTTCGCGGGGATGAGCGGTTTTGAGTGCTGATCCCGGCCTTCGCCGGGGAGACGGAGGTGGCTATAGAGGCCGCACTGCATCGCTAAGGAGCCCGCCATGTCCGATCCCGTCCTTCTCGTCACCGGCGCCGCCGGCGTGCTGGGCCGCGTGCTGGTTTCCGAGGCCAGGGCCGCCGGCTGGCGGGTCGGGGCCATCGACCGCAGCCGCTGCGGGCCCGACGCCGACCTCGCCGTCGACGGCGTCGATCTGACCGATGCCCAGGCCGCCCAGGCCGCCGTCGACCGGATCGCTCAGGGGCTCGGCCGCATCGACGCCCTGGCCAATGTCGCGGGCGGCTTCGCCTGGCAGACGGTCGAGGAGGGCGACCCCGCCGCCTGGGCGCGTCAGCATGCCCTGAACGTCACCACCGCGCTGAATACGACCCGCGCCGCCCTGCCCGGCCTTCAGGCCTCGCCCGATGGCCGCATCGTCAATATCGGCTCGGCCGCGGCGCTGAAACCCGGCGGCGGCATGGGGGCCTACGGCGCCGGCAAGCTGGGCGTCCACGCCCTGACCCAGAGCCTGGCCGAGGAGTTGAAGGCGACCTCAATCACGGTCAACGCCGTTCTCCCCTCCATCATCGACACGCTCCAGAACCGCCAGGATATGCCCGACGCCGACTCTTCGACCTGGGTTCAGCCCGTGGACCTCGCGGCCGTCATCCTGTTCCTCGCCTCCCCCGCCGCCCGCGCCATCACCGGCGCCCTGGTCCCGGTGACCGGCCGGGTGTGATCCCTCTTCTTCCTCCCGCTCATCCCCGCGAAGGGGGGGATCCAGCACTTTGGACGCGCTGACGGGGCGCATGGGCGCGCAGTTCTCCCGGACACGCCCAGGGTGGAAAAGAACTGGGTCCTCGCCTTCGCGGGGATGAGCGGTCGAATACGGACGCTAAACCCCCGCCGCCCAGTCCGTCGCGCGCACCAGGCTGTCGACGATGCCGGGCTCGGTCGAGGCGTGGCCCGCGTCGGCGATAATCTCCAGCTTCGCCTCGGGCCAGGCGCGGTGCAGCGCCCAGGCCCCCGACATGGGCGTGACCACGTCGAACCGTCCCTGGACGATCCAGGCGGGGATATGGCGGATTCTGTCGATCTGGGTCAGCAGCCAACCGTCGTGCTCGAAAAAGCCTCCGTTGACGAAATAGTGGTTCTCGATCCGCGCAAAGGCGACCGCGAAGGCGGGGTCCGAGAACTTGTCCGGCCGGCTGCCCGGCCCCTGGACGCTGACCGTCTCTCCTTCCCAGCTGGCCCAGGCCACGGCGCAGCGCTCACGCTGGGCCCCGTCCTTGCCCGTCAGGCGACGACGATAAGCGGCCATCAGGTCGCCCCGCTCGGCCTCGGGGATCGGGGCCACAAACCGCTCCCAGGCGTCGGGATACAGGTTCGACGCCCCTTCTTGATAGAACCAGGTCAGTTCGTGCTTGGTCAGAAGGAAGATGCCCCGCAGCACCAGCGCCGTGACCCGCTCTGGATGGGTCACGGCATAGGCCAGTGACAGGGTCGAGCCCCAGCTGCCGCCGAACACCACCCACTTGGCGATCCCCAGGTCCTCGCGCAGCTGCTCGATGTCGCGGATCAGGTCCCACGTGGTGTTGTCCTCAAGCGAGGCGTTGGGCCGCGACAGACCGCATCCCCTCTGGTCGAACATGACGATGCGATAAACGGCCGGATCGAAATAGCGCCGCATCTGCGGATTAACCGCCCCGCCCGGCCCGCCATGCAGCACTATGACCGGCAGCCCCTCGGGATTGCCGCTCTCCTCGAAATAGATTTCGTGGCCCTGGCCCGTCGCCATCCAGCCGGCGTTGAAAGCCTCGAGCTCGGGGTACAGGGCGCGGCGCTGCTCGGCCGGGGGAAAGGCCATCAACGATCCTCAATCAAGCTTGGCGGTCGTCCACCCGAGTGCCCAAAGCCGCGACGGGAAGCAACAGCCACGCCGCAACCATCAGGAGCCCGCCGACCGGCGCCACCACGCCCAGCGCCGGCATGGACAACAGCCCGATCCCGGCCAGCGCCAGGCTGAACACCATCCCGCCTAGCGCCGCGAGCCAGCCGGCGATCGTCAGCCACCGCCCGCCCCATCGCCCCTTCATCAGGACGCAGGCCACGGCCAGCAGGGCGTGGACCATCTGATAGTGCGCGCCCGTCGTCAGCAGGGTCTTGAGCTGCGGCCCCGCCCCATGCGCCGCGAACGCGCCCAGCAGCACCGCCACCGCGCCGTTGAGACCCGCGAAAATGATCAGCGGCCGGTTCACCGCTACCTACGCCAGGTCGCCCACCGCCGCGTCCAACAGCAGCCAGGCGCGTCCGGCGTCGGACGACAGGCGCTGGGTCAGACCCTCGTGGTCGCGGCGCCCCGCCAGCTCAGTCATCTCGGCGGCGGCGGCGCGAACGAAGCCATCGATCTCGGCCTTGAGATCGCCGTCCCCCAGGACCCGGCGTGAGACGCTGCGCACGGCTGCGGGCGCCACCCGGCGGACGATGGCGCGAACCTGAGCGACATTGCCTGCCGACAGAGCTGCCGCCGCCTCCTCGACCCGGGCACGGGGCAGCAATGCGTTGGGATCGACGCCCATGCGGCGGATAGTCTGGACTAACGCCTGGGCCCGGTCGGGATCGAAGGGAGAGCCACCTCCTCTCACCTCGTCCTCAAGTTCCAGCGGCGAATCCATGTCCTGCAAGGGACGCGCCGGCGGGGCCGTATCCACGGGCGGCCTGTCGCCCGTCGGCGTAAGGCGCAACCGCCCGCGCAGGCCGTTGAAAGGATTGGTCGAGGGCGCCCCGGACCGCGCCGGCCGCGGCTCGGTCGAATCATCGGCACGCGGCGTCTCTTGGGGTCCCCGTCTCGCAAACTCCTCCCGGGCCGGCGAGGCCTGCGCGTCCCCGGACACAACCCCCATCAGCCGAACAGCCTCGGACAGCATCTCGTAATTCCGACGCACGCGATCCTGGAAGGCCAACTCCAGCGACTCGGTGTCCTGGGCGGCGCGGCGGCTGGCGTCGGCGACGGCCTCCAGCCCCTCGGACACGGTGGCGCGCACAGCCTCCAGACGGGCGCGGCTGTCTTCCGGTAGGGCGGCTGCTCGGGCGTCGATCTCTCCGGTGAGGCGGTCGACTTCACGCAACACCTCCGACAACCGCTCTGCGGTGGCTGTCAGACGTTCGGCGGCGCGCTCGCCGGCTTCGTCGACGAGCGCGGCGGTCTCGGCGACGATCCGGCGCGCGCCCTTGATGCGGGCGTCGGCGGCGTCGTCGGCTTTCTGGGCGGCCTCGAACAGGCTCTCGCCCAGCCGGTCGATCCGCACTCGCGCCTGGGTCTGTGCCTCGTCGGCCAGGGCGCGGCTCTCCTGCGCCGTAGCGTTCATCATCTCGACGGCGCGGCGGGTCTCTTCCAGCAGGGCGTCGCGTGTGTCGGCGGCCAGGGCCTCGAAGCGATCCAGCGCCTGCTTGGTGGCCAAGTCGAAGCCGTCGGCCTCCTTTTGGCTCAACTCGGTCAGGGCGCGGAACTGGTCGG
>CAZITK010000124.1:0-5864 GCA_964542145.1 uncultured Brevundimonas sp. | reverse complement strand
CGCTGCGGAGAAAGTTCATTGTCGCCGACACGCCCGGCCACGAACAGTACACCCGCAATATGGCGACCGGCGCCTCGACCGCGGACCTGGCTGTCGTGCTGGTCGATGCGCGCAAAGGCGTGCTGACCCAGACGCGGCGGCACTCCTACATCGCCTCCCTGCTGGGCATCCGCCATGTCATCCTGGCGGTGAACAAGATGGATCTGGTCGGCTTCGATCAGGCGGTGTTCGACCGCATCGTGGCCGACTACGCCGAAGTCGCTCAACATCTGGGCCTGGAACGGGTCGAGGCCGTTCCGCTGTCCGCACGATTCGGAGACAACATCGCGGCGCCGTCGGCCCGGCTGCCCTGGTACGGCGGCTCCAGCCTGATCGCGCTGCTTGAAGGGGCCACGACCGCAGACCGCGCTACCGACGCGCCGTTCCGCCTACCGATCCAGTACGTCTCCAGGCCCGATCTCGATTTCCGCGGCTTCGCGGGGACTGTGGCCTCGGGTCAGATCGCCGAGGGGGACCCGGTCACGGTGGCGAAGTCGGGCATCTCCACCCGCGTCCGACGCATCGTCGGCCCGAACGGAGACCAGGACAGGGCGATCGCCGGACAGGCCGTCACCCTCGTCTTGGCCGACGAAGTCGAGGCGTCACGCGGCAACATGCTCACCCTGCCCACCGCGCGTCCTAACGTCGCCGACCAGTTTGCGGCCGATATCGTCTGGATGGATGCGCAGCCCATGTTGCCGGGGCGGTCGTACCTGTTGCGCACCGAGACCGATCAGGTCGCGGTCACCATCACCGATCTGAAGCACCGCCAGGACGTCAACACCTTCGCGCGCGAGGCGGCCAAGTCCTTGGCGCTTAACGAGATCGGCTTCTGTAACCTGTCAACCCAGGCGCCAATCGCCTTTGATCCCTATGCCGAAAACCGGATCACGGGCGCCTTTGTCCTGATCGACCGCATGACCAACGCCACGGCCGGGGCTGGGATGATCCGCCATCCCTTGCGACGCGCGGCCAATGTCCACTGGCAGGCTCTGACCATAGACGGCCACGCGCGGGCGCGGATAAAGCATCAGAAGCCGGCCGTCTTGTGGTTCACGGGCTTGTCGGGCTCGGGCAAGTCGACCATTGCGAATCTGCTGGAAAAAAGGCTTCACGCCCAAGGGCGGCACACCATCATCTTGGACGGCGACAATGTCCGCCACGGCCTCAACAGGGATCTTGGTTTCACCGAAGCCGACCGCGTCGAGAATATCCGCCGAGTCGCCGAAGTCGCCAAGCTGATGGCCGAGGCGGGCCTTCTGGTCATCGTCTCCTTCATCTCGCCGTTCCAAGCCGAGCGCCGCATGGCCCGCGAGTTGATGCCTGAGGGGCAATTTATCGAGATCTTCGTCGACACGCCCTTCGAGGTCTGTGCCGCGCGCGATACGAAAGGCCTCTACGCCCGCGCGCTAAGAGGTGAGATCGCCAATTTCACAGGCGTCGATTCGCCCTATGAGCCGCCCGTCGCGCCGGAGCTTCGACTGCCGACGGTCGAACGGGATGCGGTCGACCTGGCCGCTGAAATCGAGAACTGGTTGGCGGCGGGGGATTACCTGTGCTGATCCGCCTTCATCGGCCAGACACCGCATCCCGGCCCACAATGTGAGATTGAGATGTCCTGCTTCGTCATTTGGGCTCACGGCCGATCAGGATCCAGCGAGCTCGCGCGCGCGCTCAGGGAGTACGCCGCCCTTCACGGCGAGATGGAGCCTTTCGGGAAATCCATGGCCCGCGCTGGGATAGCCAAGGAAGGGGCGGCCTTCGAGGCGCACCTGCATGCCAAGCTCATGGAGTGTGACTTCATCAAGCATCTGTGGACGCAGCTGCCATCAGCATCAAACGAAGCCTTGCTTCACAACCGCGAACTGTCGCGGATCGTCTTTCTTTATCGGCCAAACCTGTTCGACGTGGCCGTCTCGACCCTGATGGCAAAGAACCTCGGGAACTGGAACCGCATCGATCCCCAAGCGATCGAGAAGCCGATCTCGATAACCCCGACACAGATCAAGAACTTCGCCGGGGCCCTCAAAGCCGACATTCAATACCAAGCCAAGCTTGTTCGCGCCTCGGGCAAGCCCGTCTCCTACGTCCGCTACGATCTGCTCTATTCAGCGGCCTACCGGGAACAGTTTCTCAAGGTGGTTCGGTTTCTTGGGCTAGCGGAGGGCGCTGCTGCGGCGGTCGAGCGACTGGCTCCCGGCGGCAAATACAGCCACGACAAGACCTTTGCGCGGGCGATCGCCAACTGGCGCGAAATTCAACCGCTGAGAAATGCGCCGCGAATGAGCGTGGTGCTGGATATGGACCCTCTGCCTGGCGCTCCCTACCCCACGGAATAGTAGGTCGGCGCGCCGGGCCCGACAGGCATGCCGAGACCGAACACCCACAGGAAGAAGAAGGCCGTCCAGGTCAGAGTGAAGAAGATCGAATAGGGAAGCATCATCGCCACCATCGTGCCGATGCCGATATTCTTGTCGTAGCGGGTGGCCACCGCCAGGATGAGGCCGAAATAGCTCATCATCGGCGTGATGATGTTGGTGGTTGAATCCCCGATCCGATAGGCGGCCTGGATCACTTCGGGCGAATAACCAACTAACATCAGCATGGGCACGAAGATGGGCGCCGTCATCGCCCACTGGGCCGAGGCCGAGCCGATCATCAGATTGACGAAGGCGCAGATGGCGATGAAGCCGATGAAGATCACCGGGCCGGTCAGGCCCGTGTCCTGCAGGAAGCGCGCGCCCTGCACCGCCGTGATCGCCCCCAGATTCGACCAGTTGAAGAAGGCCACGAACTGCGCCGCAAAGAAGACGATGACGATATAGAGCCCCAGGGTCGACAAGGCCGAGGACATGCCGTCGATCACATCCTTGTCGGTCTTCATGGTGCCCGCCACCCGGCCATAAGCGAAGCCTACGATCAGGAAGAACAACAGGATCCACACGGCGAAGCCGGTGAAGAAGGGCGAGCGCAACTGGTCGCCGGTCTCAGCGTCGCGCAGGATGCCCCATTCGGGCAAGATGGTGAGGGCCATCAGACCGAACACACCAAGCACGGCGAGGCCGGCGACGCCCAAGCCCTTTTTCTCCCGAGCATTGAGGGGCTCGATGGCCGCGCCGGACTTGAGCAGGTCGGGATCGCCCCGCGAGGGGTCGTAAGCGCCCAACTTGGGCTCGACGATATAGATGCTGACCAAGGCGCCGACGATCGTGATGATGCTCGACGAGACGGCCGCGAAGAAATAGTTGGCGGTGGCGGTGACCACATAGGTCGGGTCGATCAGGCGGGCGGCCTCTTCGGTGATGCCGGCAAGCAGCGGATCGATGGTTCCGATCAGGAGGTTGGCGCCATAGCCGCCCGAGACCCCGGCGAAGGCCGCCGCCATCCCGGCCAGCGGATGCCGTCCCAACGAGTAGTAGACCGCACCCGCCAAGGGGATCAGGACGACATACCCCATCTCCGACGCCGTCGAAGACAGAACGCCCGCGAAGACGATGGCCACGGTGACAGCGTTCTTGGACGCGCCCAGCACCACCCCACGCACAGCGGCCGACAGGAGGCCCGACCGCTCCGCCACGCCGATGCCCAGCATGGCGGTCAGCACCACGCCTAGGGGCGCGAAGCCGGTGAAATTACCCACAAGCCCTGTGAAAATGCGCCTCAAGCCATCCGCGCTCATCAGGCTGACGGCGCGGATCACGCCGTCGTCAGATCGCCCCGCAGCGCCAATGGGTCGCGGATCCTCGACCGCCACGCCCATCCAGCCGAACAGGCCTGAAAGCAGCACCATGCCCACAGCCAGGATGGCGAACAGGGTCACCGGGTGCGGCAGCAGATTGCCCAGCCACTCCACCCCGTCGAGAAAACGGGTGAAGGCGTTGCGCTTCACCGGAGGCGCGCCTTTCGGCGAGGCGGGCTGAAGGTCGGACATGGGCGGCCTTGGCGTCGTAAAAGATGCGGCCGCCACCCATGCCCAAGGCATGGCCGCCGATCAATGCGGCGCCGTGACCAGACGTCTAGATTTCCTTTCGCAGAACGTCGCGCGATGCCCGCTCATTGAGGTAGAAGCCTGATGTGCACCCGATAGCCGCCGATCACGATACGTTCGACCCCTTGCGAGACTGCCCGTCGCTAGGTGAAGCGCTGCGCGCCGCCCGGCAATCCTCGGGTCGCTCAATCGAGGACCTGTCGGCCGCGACCAAAGTCCATGTGCGCTATCTGACAGCTCTGGAATGGGGCGATCATGGGCAATTGCCGTCCCGCGTCTTCGCGCTGGGCTATCTCAAGGCCTATGCGCAGGCCCTTGGGCTGGACGAAGCCTTGGCGGCCCAGCGCTTCAGGCGCGAAGCTCCGGACGACGGCGGCAAGCTGAAGGGGCCGGTGGGGGTGGCGCATGCCGACGTTCGCAAGCGCATTCCCTATGTGCTGGTGGGCGTCGGCCTGGTTCTTGCCGCTGTGATCGGTTGGAACGTCTTTCAACGTGTGGTTCGTATTCCGACGCCCAACCCGTCCGAATTGGCCACGGTGCCGGAAGAATGGTCCACGGCGCCCGACCTGGGTGACGCGCCTTTCGTGCTAGCTGGCCCCATCCCGGCGCCGGAAGAACAAACGGTACCCGAACTCTACGTCACCCCAGGGCTCGAAGCCCAGTTGCTGGGCCTTGATCCAGACGACGCCGGCGCGCTAGCGGCGCGAGCGGCGGCCAGCGCGCCGCCCGTCCAGGCCGCCTTCAACCCGCGCGGGCCGGTACACGGCGCCTCGGCCGCCGAATCCGACGTCATCATCCAGGCCGAGCGATCCTCGATCCTGGTGGTGAGGTCTGGCTCGACCATCCTGTTTGCGCGCCAGTTGGCGGCGGGCGAGAGCTGGCGCGCCCCACGCGGCGCCAACGCCACCATCGACGCGGCCGACCCCTCAGCCTTCGCCATCTACTTGAACGGCGAGTTCGGTGGCCGCCTGACCGCGTCCGAGACGCCTTTAGCCCGGCTGAATGCCCAGGCCGCCACAGCCGCCCGCCAAAGCTTGGACGTTCAGGCCGCCCGGACCGAGGCCTTGCGCGCCGAGGCGGTGCGGATAGAGGCGGCCCGCGCCTCCGCCGAGCGCCAGGCCCCCGCACGACAGGAGGCCACGGCCCCGACGCCGGCCGCACCCGCGCCCGATCCGTGATCCAAACTCATCTCTCACCGTGGAAACGCTACGCCGGACGGCCTATCTTGGCCCAGTCATGAGTTCGCCCACCGACATCGGCCACATCCGCCCCTGGCGCCACATCGAGCGCCGCAAGAGCCGCCAGGTCATGGTCGGCTCGGTCGCCGTAGGCGGCAACGCGCCGATCAGCGTTCAGTCCATGACCAACACCCCTACCGTCGACGCGGCCTTGACGATCGACCAGATTCGTCAGCTGGAAGAAGCTGGCGCTGACATCGTGCGTGTCTCGTGCCCGGATGAAGAGTCCACCGCCGCCTTCCGCACCATCGCCCGCGAGGCGCGCGTACCGCTGGTGGCCGACATCCACTTCCATTATCGGCGCGGCATCGAGGCGGCAGAGGCGGGTGCGGCCTGCCTCAGAATCAACCCCGGCAACATCGGCTCGCCCGATCGCGTCCGCGACGTAATCCAGGCGGCCAAGGATCACGGCTGCTCCATGCGTATCGGCGTCAACGCCGGCAGCCTGGAACGTCATCTTCTGGAGAAATACGGCGAGCCATGCCCCGACGCCATGGTGGAGTCGGCGCTGGATCACGCCCGCATCCTCCAGGATCACGACTTCCACGAGTTCAAGATCTCGGTGAAGGCGTCCGACCCCTTCCTGACCGTCGCCGCCT
>CAZITK010000123.1:0-5893 GCA_964542145.1 uncultured Brevundimonas sp. | reverse complement strand
CGGAATAGATACTGGGGATGTATGGTCAGAACCCCGCGCGAGAAGTGCGAGGTGACGAAATGGGCGAAATCCGGGTGCGGCCGATCGGGATGCAGGGTGATGTCCGACTGGGCCGGGCCGCCGTTCCATTCCGCGCTGAACCCCATCGGGCAGAGCAGCTCCCACCCCGTGGTATTGGCCATGTTCAGCGGCAGGCAGCGATAGGGGTGGCGGCTGGCGAAGGCGTCCATCCAGTTGCGCGTCTGGCGGCCGGGGATCATGTCCGGCGGCCGAGGCGTCATGGGAAAGCATTCCAGTTCCATCGCGGGTCTTTCGTCATGAGAGCGATCCACGGCCTTTAGCCGCTCACGGGGAGCGCGTCAGCCGCCGCCGAGACGCGAGGTGAACATCACGCGGAAGACCGGCTTCCCGCGGCGCATTCTTGGGCAGACGGGCGACCGGATGCTTGACGCCGGATGCGCCCCGGCGTCCTAGACGGTGATGGAGTTCGAGGACGAAGCCTTCGTGCTGGGTGCGCGCGGCCATGGCGACACCGGCGTCATCGTCGATCTGTTGACCCAGGCCCACGGCCGGCGCACCGCCTATGTCGCCGGCGGGGCCTCACGCCGCATGAAGCCCTTTCTCCAGCCCGGCGCCCAGGTCACCGCCCAGGTTCGCGCCCGCACCACCGACCACCTCGGCTCGGCCCGCCTGGAGCCCATGGGCGAGGGCCCCAGCGTCCTGTTCGACGATTCGCTGGCCCTCACGGGTCTGGCCGCCGCCGCCGCCGTGGCGCAAGGCGCCCTGCCCGAGCGCGAGGCTCACGCCGGGGCCTATCTGGCCTTCGAGGCCCTGATGACCGCCTTCACCATCCCGGCCATCTGGCCGGCCGTGTTCGTGCGCTTCGAAGCGGGTCTGCTCGAGGACCTGGGCTTCGGTCTGGACCTCAGCCGATGCGCCGTCTCCGGCGAGACTGACGACCTGACCTGGATCAGCCCGCGCACCGGCCGGGCGGTCTCCGCCGCCGCAGGCGCGCCCTATGCCGACAAGCTGCTGGCGCTGCCGCCCTTCATGCTCGGCGCCCAGGCCGGTCTGGCGGACGGCGACGTCGGCCGGGGCCTGGACCTGACCGGCCATTTCCTCGAGCGCAATGTCTTCCACCCTCAGGACAAGCCCCTGCCCCCTGCGCGCGTCTGGCTGGTCGACAAGCTGCGGGCCGCGCAGCGGCTGTGAACCGGCGGCCCGACTCGACATTTCGTCGGTCAGCACCGATCTTCACCCCATGAAGATTCAGGTCGTGGTTCACGAGGCGGAGGAAGGCGGCTTCTGGGGCGAAGTCCCGGCTCTTCCCGGTTGTGCGTCGGAGGGGGAGACGCTGGAAGAACTGCTGGCTAATCTTCGGGAGGCGGTCGAGGGCGTCCTGTCCGTGGAAGCCAACGACTTGCGACCCAATCAACGCAGCTTCGCCATAGCCGTCTGATGCCGCTGAGCGGCCGCGAATTCGCGCGGCGCCTGGAAACTGCTGGCTGGACCCTGCTGCGGGTCAACGGCAGCCATTTCATCTACGGCAAACCGGGTGAGAGCATCCGGCTCTCCGTGCCCATCCACGGCTCCAGGACACTGAAGCGTGGTTTGGAACGTCATCTGGCCAAGCTGGCCGACCTCGACATCGACTGACCTAGCCACCCGACCGACGCTCCCCTAAGCAGGGCCGCATGGAGATCGAGGTCCTGTCCCTGTCCGGTGTGATGCGGCTGAAGCCGGCGCGGCATGGCGATGCGCGCGGCTGGTTCAGCGAGACCTGGTCGACGCGTGCGCTGGAGAGCGCCGGGATCACCACGACCTTCGTCCAGGACAACGTCTCCTTCTCCGCCGCCGCCGGCACGGTGCGCGGGCTGCACTATCAGGCGCCGCCCAGCGCCCAGGCCAAGCTGGTCATGGTCCTGACCGGGGGGATCCGCGACGCCGTGGTCGATGTGCGCGTCGGGTCGCCGACCTATGGCCGCCGGCTGGCGGTGGACCTGAGGGCCGAGACCGGAGATCAGCTGCTGGTCCCCGAGGGTTTCCTGCACGGCTTCGTCACCACCCAGCCGGACACCCGCGTCCTCTACAAGGTCTCGGCCCCCTACGACCCGGCCGCCGACGGCGCGGTGCGTTGGGACGACCCGGACCTGGGCATCGACTGGGGCCTCGATCCGGCCGCCGCCGTGGTCTCGGCCAAGGACTCGGCCGCCCCGGCCTTCCGCGACTGGACCTCGCCCTTCACGCACTCGGCGGGGGCGGCCCAATGAAGCTCCTGATCACCGGCGGCGCCGGCTTCATCGGCTCGGCCGTGGTGCGCCGGGCGCTGGATCGCGGGCTATCGGTCGTCACCCTGGACGCCCTGACCTACTCCGGCAGCCTTGAGAATCTGGCCCCGGTCATGGATCATCCCGGCCACGCCTTCGAGCACGCCGACATCACCGACGCCCCCGCCGTCGCCGCGATCCTCGACAAGCACCAGCCCGACGCCATCCTGAACCTGGCCGCCGAGAGCCACGTCGATCGCTCCATCGACGGCCCGCTGGCCTTCATGCACACCAATGTCACCGGGACGGCGGTGCTGCTGGAGGCCGCGCGCCGCTACTGGCAGGGCCTGCCGGGCGACCGCGCCCAGCGCTTCCGCTTCCAGCACATCTCCACCGACGAGGTGTTCGGCTCGCTGGAGCCCGACGACCCGGCCTTCGACGAACAGAGCGCCTACCAGCCCAACTCCCCCTATGCGGCGTCGAAGGCGGGGTCGGACATGCTGGTCCGGGCCTGGCGGGAAACTTACGGTCTGCCGACCCTGCTGACCAACTGCTCCAACAACTACGGCCCGCGTCAGCATCCCGAAAAGCTGATCCCCACCGTGATCCTGAACGCCGCCGCGGGTCGCCCCATCCCCGTCTATGGCCAGGGGACCAACATCCGCGACTGGCTGCATGTGGACGACCACGCCCAGGCCCTGCTGACCGTGCTGGAGCATGGCCGGGTCGGCGAGACCTACGGCGTCGGCGGCGAGGCGGAGCGGACCAACATCGACCTGGTGCGCCTGATCTGCGCCGAGCTGGACCGACTGCGGCCGGACGGCGCGCCGCACGACCGGCTGATCGAATTCGTCACCGACCGCCCCGGCCACGACCGTCGCTACGCCATTGATATCTCCAAGATCGATCGCGCCCTGGGCTGGCGTCCGGCCACGGCGCTGGAGGACGGCATCGCCGCCGCCGTCGCCTGGTATTTGGACAACCCCGGCTGGATCGAAAGCTGGCGCGCCAAGGGCTTCGGCGGCGAACGCCTGGGGCTGGGGTGATGGCCCCCCGCTCCTCGTCATCGCCGGACTTGTTCCGGCGATCCATAAACTCGGGATCAGGCCGTTTGAACGCCGACGCGCAATCCCCAACGCTTGGGTGTATGGACCCCCGGCACAAGGCCGGGGGTGACGAATTGGGGAATGGACTTGGTCCCCCATGACCCTGCGCATCCTCCAGTTCGGCGCCGGCGGCCAGCTGGCCCGCGCCCTGATCCGCGCCGCCGAAACGCGCGACGTCGCCCTGACCGTGCGAGGATCCGACGAGGTGGACCTGGCCGACCCCGCCGCCCTGGCCGAAGCGCTCTCGGACGTCGGAACCCACGACCTGATCCTCAACGCCGCCGCCTATACCGCCGTCGACCGCGCCGAGAGCGAGTGGGAGCTCGCCCGCGCCATCAATGCCTCGGCTCCGCGACAGATGGCCGGCGCCTGCGCCCGCGCGGACGTGCCCCTGGTCCATGTCTCCACCGACTATGTCTTCGACGGCTCGGGCGAGCGGCCGTGGCGCGAGGATGATCCGACAGGTCCGCTCAACGTCTATGGGGCGACCAAGCTTCAGGGCGAACAGGCCATCTGGCGCTCCACCGACCGCGCGGCGGTGATCCGCACCTCCTGGGTGATCTCGGAGCGGCCGGGCAACTTCCTGACCACCATGCTGCGCCTCGGCGCCGAG
Organism: uncultured Brevundimonas sp.; assembly: GCA_964542145.1. Taxonomy (GTDB): domain Bacteria; phylum Pseudomonadota; class Alphaproteobacteria; order Caulobacterales; family Caulobacteraceae; genus Brevundimonas. The sequence goes on along the minus strand of CAZITK010000123.1, from coordinate 1,907 downwards.
CGCGAGGCCTTGCGCGTCGTCGCCGACCAGCACGGCCGCCCCACCCTGGCCGACGACCTGGCCGCCTTCCTTCTGGACGCCGCCCCCCGCTGGGCCGGGGGCGACGCCGAAGCCTATGGAACCTTCCACTTCGCCAACGCCGGGGCGACCACCTGGGCTGGCCTGGCCGAGGCGGCGCTGGCCGAGGCGGGCATCGCCACCCCCGTCGAACCGATCACCACCGCCGACTGGCCGACCCCGGCGCGCCGCCCCTTCAACTCGGTGCTGGACACGGGCAAGGTCGAGCGGACCTTCGGCGTCACCCCCCGGCCCTGGCGCGAGGCGGTGGCCGAGACGGTCGGGCGGATCAGGGAGCGGGCATGAGCGAGCGGCGCGGCATCATTCTGGCGGGCGGGGCGGGGACGCGGCTGCATCCCCTGACCCTGGCCGTGTCGAAACAGCTGCTGCCCGTCTACGACAAGCCGATGATCTACTATCCCCTGTCGGTGCTGATGCTGGCCGGGATCCGCGAGGTCATGGTCATCACCACGCCCGAGGACCAGGCGGCGTTCCAGCGCCTGCTGGGCGACGGTTCGCGCCTGGGCATGACCATCGCCTGGCAGGTCCAGGAACGCCCCGACGGCCTGGCCCAGGCCTTCATCCTGGGCGAGGACTTCATCGATGGTCGACCCAGCGCCCTCGTGCTCGGCGACAACCTGTTCTACGGCGGCGGCTTCACCGGCATGTTGCAAAAGGCCGACGCCCGCACCGAGGGCGCCACCGTGTTCGGCTACCCTGTCGCCGACGCCCGCCGCTACGGCGTGGTGGAGCTCGGCCCCGACGACCGCGCCATCGGTCTGGAGGAAAAGCCGGAGCAGCCCCGTTCCAATTTGGCGGTCACGGGCCTGTATTTCGTGGACGGCACAGCCTCCGAGAAAGCGCGCGCCCTCAAGCCCTCGCCGCGCGGCGAGCTGGAGATCACCGACCTCAACCGTCTCTATCTCGAGGAAGGCTCCCTGCACGTCGAACAGCTGGGCCGCGGCTTCGCCTGGCTGGACACCGGAACCCACGACAGCCTGATCCAGGCCGGCGAATTCGTCCGCACCCTGGAGCATCGCCAGGGCCTGCGCATCGGCTGTGTCGAGGAGATCGCCTTCACCGCCGGCTGGATCGACGCGGCAGGCTTGCGCGCCAGCGCCGACCGAATGGGCGGCGGCTATGCCGACTATCTGCGCGGTCTGGCGAGCATCTAACTCAGCACTCCATACCCGCCCCCCCGGCGAATGCCGAACGCCGGGGTCCAGATTGTAGGACTCTGGACCTTCCGCTCGCGTGCCTGTGAAGTCAGACCGGCTGAGGACTCCGCTTTGTAATCTGGGCCCCGCCGAGGAGACGGTCGAGAGCGAAATCTCCTCACCCCCTCGGCGTCTTCTTCTTGAACGGCTTGCCCGGCTTGGTCGCCTGGGGCTTGCCGCGCGCATCCTTGGGCGCCCAGGGCCGATCGCCGCCCTTGGGCTTGCCCTTCCACGGCTTGTCTCCCGCCGACGGCGCCGGCGAGGCGTCCGACGGCGGGGTCCAGTCGGGCTTGGCGCCCGGCTTCCCGGCGAACGGCTTCTTGACCCACGGCTTCTTGCCCGGAGGGGTCGGGTCGGCCTCGGTGCGTTTGACCCACGGCTTCTTGGCGCCGGCCGGGGACGCGTCGGCCGCCGACGTTTCACGCTTCACCCACGGCTTCCTGCCGGCGTCGGGCCGCTCCTCGCGCGGCTTCCAGGCAGGCTTGTCGGCGTTGTCACGAGAGGCGCGCGAGGGACGCGGCCGGTCATCCTTGCCGCGCGCCGGCTTGTCCCAGCGGGGCGCGGGCTTGTCCTTGGGCCCCGGCGCCACGGTGGTCTCGATGGCGATGCCGTCTTCCAGACCCCCGGCGATGG
>CAZITK010000122.1:0-5967 GCA_964542145.1 uncultured Brevundimonas sp. | reverse complement strand
TGTCTATAATGTTCGCACCGGCCGCACCGAGCGTCAGCATCTGAGCCTGGGCGGCACGGCCACCAACTGCGCGGGCGGCATCACCCCCTGGGGCTCGTGGCTGACCTGCGAGGAGACCACGGCCGGGATCAGGGACGGCCTGTCCCAGGACCACGGCTGGGTGTTCGAGGTTCCTTCACGCGAAACCGGCCGCGTCGCCCCCCGACCGATCAAGGCCATGGGCCGGTTCAAGCACGAGGCCTGCTGCATCGATCCGCGCACCGGCGTCGTCTATCTGACCGAGGACGTGGCAGACAGTTTGTTCTACCGCTACCTGCCCGTCGATCCGCGCGGCCTGCACAGGGGCGGCAGGCTCCAGGCCCTGGCCTTTGTCGAGGACGCCTCGGCCGACAGCCGAAACTGGGATAGCCTGTACTGGAGCCAGGGCGATCGCCGTCGCGCCCGCTGGATCGACATGGAAGACGTCGAGAGCCCTGAGGCCGATCTGAATGTCCGCGGCCACGGCGCCGGCGCGGCCATTTTCGCGCGCGGCGAAGGGCTGATCTGGGCCGGCGACCACTTGTATTTCACCTGCACCTCGGGCGGCGTCGGCCGCCACGGTCAGATCGTGCGCTACGTCCCCAGCCCACGCGAGGGTCAGTCGGACGAGGCCTCAGAGCCCGGCGTGGTGGATCTGTTCGTCGAGTCCGGTGACCGGGCGGTGCTGGACTATGTCGACAACATCGCCGTCGCCCCCAACGGCCATGTCATCGGCTGCGAGGACAAACAGGTCGGCGTCCAGCATGTGAAAGGCGTCACCCCCGACGGCCGCATCTACGCCATCGCCAGGAACGCCATGCGCCGCGACGAAGATGAGTCCAACACCGAATTCGCCGGCGCCTGCTTTTCCCCCGATGGCCGGATCCTGTTCGTGAACCTCTATTCGCCTGGCGTGACCTTGGCGATCACCGGCCCGTGGGAGCGGTTCAGGGTCTGAAATCTCCTCCCCATCCGTTCGGAACGGGGAGGAAAGCGTTCAGGCCAAGACGTCGGCATACTCGCGGTGGCGCTTGAACCACGCCACGGCGTAGCCGCATCTCAAGGTTAGTTTCAAACCCTCGGTCCGCGCGTGCTCGGCCAGAGCCTGCATGAAACGCCCGGCCGCGCCGGAACCTCTCAGCGCAGCCTCGGCTTCGACGTGAAGGATCACGCGCGTGTCTCGCTGAGCGGCGTAGTCGGCCCAGACGACGCCTTCCACCCCGGCGGGCGTCGAGAATCCTTGCTCGAAGCGCTGGTCGGAAACAACGTCGCGGAAATCGGTCATGGGTACTCCAGGGGCGGTGCAGGCTACGTGTGCGGTTGAAAGCCGGCAGGCCCGCAAGACGTTCCCGCCCAACCGTCGACAAGCGTACATAGGAGCAACACGCATGCGTGAGCATATTTTTGATCGCCGGGCTGGGAGCTATGGCGACCTTGCCCGGTTGCGATGAGCGCACTTGAACCGCGAGGTTCCAACGGTGGCCCGCAGGCTCGGCGCTCGTCCATCCGGCATGCGGCCGGGCGATGCCGACCTGGGCGGGTGAGGATCAATGTGGCGGCGATGACCGGCGACCCTGGCTGAGCGGCCTCAAGGCGCCTGGCGCTGGACCACATTGATCAAGCCCAGCACGCTTTTCACCGTGAACCACACGAACAGAACCAGCATGGCCAGCCCGGCGGCGATCAGGAAGGGGATACCGATGATGATCAGACTCAGCACGCCCGAAATGATGATCAGCGCCGCCAGCAGGATGAACCAGACAATGGTCGACCAGAACAGGGTGATCTGGCTGTCGAAATGTCGGCGCACCCAGGGGCTGGCCTTGTCGCGGGCCACATAGGCCACGACCAGGCCGACGACGGCCAGGATGTTGGCGCTGGGAATGGCCAAGAGATAAAGCAGCCACACCACGGCGGCGGCGGCCCGGCCCTCGTCGGGGCCGCCGGAGGCGCTGGTTCGCGCTGCGATGTCGGCGTCGGTCATGGTCACAGCATCCAGGTGTCAGGTCTTGCGATGGGCAGGTCGCGTCTCAGGCGCAGCAGGCCGTGGGCCCCTCGAGCGAGTGTCCACAGGGCGGCCAGAAAAAGCACGATGACCCCCACGCTGACCGCTATCAGCACCACCCCGATGGCGCCTGCGACAGCGGCGTGGATCAGGGTGCGCTTCTGGAACCGCGCGTGGCTGGCCAACACGCGATCGCTCGGCGCCCCCCGTGTAAGCACGCCATAGAGGCCGATCGCGGCCGAGACGCCTAGCGTCGGGATGGCGAACAGGATCAGGGCATACACCGTCCAGACCCAGGTCCCCTCGCGCGGGTCGGCGTCACGCTCTGCGGCCTCGACCTGGCGCGCGGCGCCGGTCGTGGCGAAGTCGGTCGCGGCCGCTGAGCGTGACGCGTAGCCAGCAGGCAGGGCCACCTCGGCCAAGCGGTCGGGCCGAGCGAGCGGCGGGGGATCGAAGGGATCGCGAGGATCGGTCATGCGACGCTCAAGATGACGGGCGCGCCCGCCCCGCGCAATGCCCAAGACGTCAGCCGGCGCTCGCCAGCTCGACCTCACAACCGGGCATGGTCTCGCCGCCCAGCGCGCCGGGCTTAGCCACCCGTACGCGGGCGCTGCGCACGCGCGGGTGGTCCAGCAGTGTCCGCGCCAGGCTCTCGGCGAACTCCTCGACCAGATCGATGTGTCCGACGGCGATGATGTCGCGCGCCGCCGCCGCCACTGCTTCGTAGTTGACTGTATCATCCAGCCCCGTCACGGGGCCGGGCGCGAGCCCAAGTGACACATCAAGCACCAGTTGTTGCAGTCGCCCCTGCTCATGAGCGTGAACCCCGATTCCCGCCTCAAGCGTCAGGCCATGGAGAAACACGATCAGGTCCTTGTGGATCACAGCCACGCTGAATCCTCGTCATTGATGTCAGGGGTCTTCCAGGCCAGGTGTTGCCCACTGTCCACCGCGATCATCTGGCCGGTGACATGGTCCGCCCGGGCCAGATAAAGCACTGCATCGGCGATGGCTTCAGGGTCGGCGGCGCGCTCGAGCAACACAAACTCGGCCTCGGCGTCGAAGTCGGCCTTGCTCTGGTGGATCGATGGCAGGGTGGGGCCGGGCCCGACGCCGTTGACCCGCACACGCGGAGCCAGGGCCTGGGCCAGGGTGCGCGTCGCCCACCACAGCCCGGCCTTGGACAGCGCATAGGAAAAGAAGCGCGGATCAGGCTTCAGCACACGCTGATCCAGCAGGTTGATGATCGAGGCTCGGCCTCGGGATGCGTTCGGAATCTGGGCGGCGAAGGTTTCGGCGAGCACGATCGGTGCGCGCAGGTTCGTCGCCATGTGGCGCTCCCACAGATCGCGTGACAGCCCGCCCACGCGATCATCCTCGAACACGGAGGCGTTGTTGACCAGGAGCGTCAGGGGTCCCACCGCCTCGGCGGCGCGTGCAATCAGGCCTCGCGCCTGGTCCTCGTCAGACAGATCGGCGGCGAGGGTCGAAACGCGTACGCCAAGACCGCGCAATTCCGCCGCCAGCGATTGAGCCTCAGCGCCCCCCCCGCGATGATGCACCGCGACGTCGTGACCCGCCCGAGCGAGCGCCAGACAGATGGCGCGACCGATTCGCCGGCCGCCGCCAGTGACCAGCGCCGCGCCGGCCACGGTGTCAGTCAACCCGGCCGAACTCGAAATAGTTGATGGCGGCCAGAAGGATGACGAAACCTAGGATGACGCCGAGCGCGAACATGGGAATTCCTCGAAACGATTGAGGCGGTCCTAATGGGCCTGGGCCGCCCCGTCCAGTCGTCAGCCCTCGTTCGCCGCCTTCGCCGCCTTTTTCGGAGCGGCCTTCTTGGGCGCAGCCTTCTTCGTGGCCGGCTTCTTGGCGGGTGTCTTGACCGGAGCCTTCTTCGCCCCCGCCTTCTTCGCGGGGGCCGAGGCGGCCTTGGCGGCGATCAGGGGCAGGGCCTCATCCATCGTGAGGGCCTCGGGATCCATGTCCTTGGGCAGGGTGGCGTTGATCTTGCCGGACTTCACATAGGGGCCGAAGCGCCCGGCCATGACCTGGACCGGTTCGCCCGTCTCCGGGTGGTCGCCGAGCACCTTCAGCGCCGCCGCCGCCGCGCCGCGCCCCGGCCGCCCGGCGCGCTTTTCGGCCAGAAGCGCCACGGCCCGGTTCAACCCGACTTCGAACACCTCCTCGATGTCGGAGACATTGGCGTAGGTCCCCGCGTGCTGGACGAAGGGGCCGTAGCGGCCCAACCCGGCGGTGATCATCTTGCCGTCCTCGGGATGCGGCCCGACCTCGCGCGGCAGGCTGAGCAGTCGCAGCGCCTTCTCCAGATCCATGCCGCTCGGCGTCCAGCCCTTGGGCAGGGACGAGCGTTTGGGCTTCTCCGCGCCCGGTAGCGTCGTTTCCACATAGGGGCCGAAACGGCCGATCTTAAGCTCGACCGGCTGACCCGTCTCGGAATCGACGCCGAGCTGGCGGTCGCCGCCGTCAGCCGAGCCCTCCGTCGCATCGGGCGAGGCCACGGGACGGGTATACCGGCACTCCGGATACCGCGAGCAGCCGATGAAGGCGCCGAACCGGCTGGTCTTCAGGCTCAGCTGGCCCTCCCGACAGACCGGGCACTCGCGCGGGTCGGACCCGTCGCCCTTGTCCGGGAAGATGTGCGGCCCCAGCGCCTCGTTCAGGTGATCGAGAATGGCAGAGGTGCGCAGCTCGCCCGCCGCCTGGGTGGCGGCATGGAAATCGGTCCAGAAATCGCGCAGCAGCACCTTCCAGTTCAGATCGCCGGCCGACACCTCGTCCAGCCGGGTCTCCAGCGCGGCGGTGAAGTCGTATTCCACCCAGCGGGCAAAGAACTGCTCCAGAAACGCCGTGACCAGCCGCCCCTTGTCCTCGGGATAGAAGCGGTTCTTGTCCATGCGAACATATTCGCGGTCGCGCAGGGTGGTCAGGATCGAGGCGTAGGTGGAGGGCCGCCCGATGCCCAGCTCCTCCAGCTTCTTGACCAGGGTGGCTTCCGAATAGCGCGGCGGCGGCTCGGTGAAATGCTGCTCGGTGCGGATCGCGTCCGGCTTGGCGACGGCGCCTTCCTTCAGCGTCGGCAGGCGGGTGGAATCGTCGTCCTCTTCGCTCTCGGCGCCCTTCTGGCGTTCGTCGCGGCCCTCCTCATAGACGGCCATGAAGCCGTCGAAGGCCACCACCTGGCCGGTGGCGCGTAAGGCCGTCTGGCCGTCGGCGCTCTCGATTTCGACCGTGGTGCGGTCCAGACGGGCGTTCTCCATCTGGCTGGCCACCATCCGCTTCCAGATCAGCTCATAGAGCCGGGCCAGATCGCTCTCCAGCCGCAGGGTTTCCGGCGCGCGGGCGATGTTGGTCGGGCGGATGGCCTCGTGCGCCTCCTGGGCGTTCTTGGCCTTGGATTTGTAGTAGCGGGGCTCGCCCGGGACATAGGCGGGGCCGAAGCGTTGTCGCACCACCTCGCGCGCCTGGGCGATGCCCTCGGGCGAGACGAAAAGGCCGTCGGTCCGCATATAGGTGATCAGGCCGCCCTGGTCGTCGACGCCTTCATACAGTTTCTGGGCCGCCTGCATCGTGCGCTGGGCGGTGAAGCCGAGCTTCCTCGACGCCTCCTGTTGCAGGGTCGAGGTGGTGAAGGGCGGGGCAGGGCTGCGCTTGACCGGCTTCTTCTCGATGGCGCGGATGGACAGGCTGGCGGCCTGGATCGCCGCACGGGCGGCCGAGGCGGTGGCCTCGTCCTTGATGTCCAGCCGTTGCACCCGCTTGCCGGCGTGCATGACCAGGCGGGCCGTGAACGGCGGGCTGTCGGCGGTGACGTCGGCTTCGACCGACCAGTATTCCTGGGCGCGGAACCGTTCGATCTCCATCTCGCGGTCGACGACGATGCGCAAAGCCACGGACTGTACCCGCCCGGCCGATCGCGC